>JAGUWT010000220.1 GCA_020062205.1 Thermodesulfovibrionales bacterium | reverse complement strand
CCTAACGGAGAAGCTCCGGGCAAGGAAAGAGATGTTGTAAGGATGTAAATGATAAAATAGCCGGCAATTACCATTAACCTGTGGTTTTCATAGAGGGCTTTCAATTTATCCAATGACCCCTTCAAATATGAAAGAGTGAGGTACTGGTCGAGGTGAAATACCTTTACTGCGGCAATCAAACTGACGATAATGATCAAGATGACTATTTTTTTTAACTTCATTCTTGGGTTATTCACCTAATGCCTTTTTCATTCTTGGTAAGAATTCATTCCCCGGAATATAATCTACAATCTGCAATTCTTTTATTTCATGCCCGCCGGGATCAAGAAATATTACAGTCGGGACACCTTTAACATCGTATTTTTTCAACAGCTGCATAACATCAGGATTGGCTTCTTTTGTCAGATCAACCTTAATCATGCTGAATTTTGCAGATTCTTTTACAACTTCCTGTTCATGAAATGTCTTTTTATCCAGTTGACGACAGGGCGTACACCAATCTGCATAAAAGTCAATGATTATCGGTTTTTTAGCAGCTATTGCTTTTGTATACGTATCTTGCGAATATGGTTGCCAGGACACCCCCGGACCCCGTAAGAGGACAGATCCTGATAGAAATAGAGAAACGCTAATCACAAAAAAACCGACGGTTCTTTTGATCATAACGAAAGTTCGCAGGTTTTTACCTGTTTTGCTTATAAAACCCAGATGAACTCCTGAAGCCAAAGCAATAAAAGCCAGAATGTAAGTTCCTGCATCATGCCACGGGAACAATGGTTTTACAAAATATACAGCCATGGCAAGCATAATCCATCCGAAGAGATTCCTGATCCATATCAACCATTCACCGGAGCGAGGAAGTTTACTTACATTTCCGGCAAATAGAGACAGAATGAAAAGTGGTAACCCGAGACCAATGCTCAGAGTAAAGAATATGAGAAAACCGAACAGGGGGTCGCCCCTCTGGGCAACCATGGTCAGAAGCCCTATAATAAATGGCCCGATACAGGGAGCAGCAACGATACCGAGTGTCAGTCCCATAAAGAGTGATTGGGCATAGCCTGTATGAGATTTTGATACGACAGAGCTCAAGAAACTTGGTAACCTCAGTTCCCAGAATCCGAAAAAATTAAGTGCCATGAGGAGCAGGACAGATGAGACAAAGATAAGCACAGCAGGATGCTGAAGAATGGACCCCATGAGTCTGCCGGTAAAAGCCGCTGATATTCCAATGGCCGAGTTCATGACCGAAAGCCCAAGAATATAGAGCAAGCCGTGCAGAATAAGATATCCCTGACGTTCACCAGTTTCACTCCTCCCGCCAAAATATGAGGCGGTAATGGGAATCAGGGGATATACGCACGGGGTAAGATTTAAAGCGATACCTCCCAAAAAAACGCCAATGAGCATCAGGATTAAGCCTGTCCTAACAACAGTCGAAATGCCTTTCTGTCCTCCGGACACTTCGTAAGACACACGACCTGCCTCAAGTGGTAACCCCATCTCCTTCCACGTTGGAAGCCCCTCAGCAAAACGGTATACGTTCTTATATCCAAGTCTTACAGTCAAACTGGCTGCTCCGTGACTTCGCACTCACGTTAGACCGTCTCAGTAAAAGATAACTTTCTTATTTTTATCCGGGCCGAGAAGTTTTTTCATCTCCGACCGTGTTGCAGGAGAGTATTGATTCCACCAGGTCGGAGTAAAATCAATATGCGAGGCCCCCTTGATGTGCTGCATCTGATACGCCCAATCCTGCCTTGTATCCACAAGAAGAAATGCTGCTGAATCTTTTAGATATTCCTTTTTGAGTTCTTCAGGAGTGATAAGTTGATACCCTCCCTTTCTTGCCTCAGCGACAATCTTATTATAAGCATCGTTTTCACCCTTTAATTGTCCTTGAACAGGACAACTTATAAATAGTAAAAACAGTGTGCTTATAAGCAATATTTTTTTCATCGAGTCTTGTCCTATCCCTTCTTTTTAAACAATTTGCTTAAAAAACATTTAGCTTCCTCTTTATATTCCAATCCCAGATGTCTACAGATGACAGCCTCAAGCTTTTTTTCCGAGATATCGCCTCCCTTGACGATAACCTCATTACCTACCATTATTGCTGGTGCAGCAGGAAGATTTGTTGCTAAATACTCATTGGTACTATATTCTTGCCTGGGTTTTGATGTAACTTCGATCTCGATGTTATACTTTTCGCCCAGCCTGGGCATTATTTCTTCGAAATGCTTTCAGGTCTTCCCTTTTGGTTCATTGAGAAAAAAGCGAACTTTCAGCATATATTCCTCCTTTATTATAGTGGTGGCCAATCCATAAGAGAGCACCTAGAAGCAGATCAATTTATCGCTCGTAAAAACCATTTCGTAGAGATCTTTTTGACCGCCTTTATGACAGACCTCATTTTCTTCCAGGCCTCTGAAACCAAGGCATTTACCACATGCCAGCAGTTTTCCTTCACTCAGGACAAAGGTCTTTGCCAGTTCTTTGATGTTAAATTGTTTTGAATCAGCTTCTTCGTATGCAACTGCCTTTGAGTTCAAAAAGATCGTTACCTCGTTAGTGATATCCGTATTCAGACAGAGATTAGCAAAACGAAAGGCATTCCAGAGAGTTTCAGGATCATTTGTTGAAATAAGGATTCCTATTTTCATCTTAACCTCCTTTTATTACTATGAAACCTAAACAAAAACTTATCTTCTCCTCTCCCCCGGATATTTACCTTTTTTGGTTACAGGACAACATTCAGGTCCTGGGAGAAATTCGGGGTAATCTTTTTTGAGTAACACAAGAAGATCAGGGATTATTGGG
>JAGUWT010000061.1 GCA_020062205.1 Thermodesulfovibrionales bacterium | reverse complement strand
CCAACAATCCTGTATTGATTTGCTTTTGAACAACTACAGGTTTTACGTTCTTTTTTACAATATCTACAGTATTTATTACCTTGAGCTTCTCAAATAACAGTCCAAATTTAGCCTCTAATTCCTTCATGATCGGCTCTTTTACATCAGACGGCAGATCCCACCATTTCTTTTTAATCGGACCAAATCCTTTCTTCCGAGTGCTATAAATAAACTGTTCCTCGGTCTGTCCTTCCTTCCATTCCTTTGCATATTCCTGTTTGATGAAATTATAAACCTCTCCTCTGAACTCTGCCGGCAGATGCTTGCTGTCATACATGATGTTCTGGAATCCCGTAGCGAGGTGCACCTCTGATGTAGTTGTTTCAGGGAACATGTTAAACGCATCCTCGGGCAGTGTTGATGCACCATGCTGGACACAGCCTGACAGTCCGTATTCCTTTCTTGCAAGATCCGATAATACCCTCAGGGTTTCAAAGTCTATCTTTACCTTTGCAAGTGTCCCATCTGGAAGGACAACACCACCATGGCTTGTCCCTGTCTGAACACTGAGTTTGCTTAACCCCTTCTTTCCTTTAAACGTCTCTTTGAAGCCGTCAAGGTATGCCCTTGCCTCCTCAGGCGTGCTGTTTTTACCGCCTATTTCGCCAATCTCACCTCCAATGGATATTTCTATCTCATCGGGCTGTAGTCGTCTGACATGCTCTGATAGTTCTGAAGTCTTTTCAAAATTCGGTCTCTGCTGCTCTTTTATGGTAGGTTTTTCGAGGTCAACAAGGGTAGATGAATCAATATCTATATTGTAGAATTCAGCCTCTACGGCCTCTGCTATAAGTCCCTTCACATATTTTGTCTCTGTTTCAGGATCACTTAAGTAATTCTTCCTAACAAGCTGGAAATGGTCTCCCTGGATAAAGACAGGCCCTTCAAATCCTTCCTTTACTGCAGCAGCAAGGACAACCGTTGCGTATTCAAGGGGCCTCTGCTTTGTATATCCTATCTCTGACCGTGCAATCTCAAATATAAGAGAGCCAACATTCATTTCCTTTGCCTTTCTGAATACCGCTTTTGCTGAATCATAGGTAAGCCCTCTGATATTCATTGCAGGCACTGTGAAGCCAGGATAGTTCCTGCCCATTTCGTCGTAGAGTCCCTGGATAGAGGCAGGCACAGCACCATATGCCTTTGCAATCTCTTTGATAAGGATAAAAAGCGCCTTTCTCTTTTCATCGTCTGATTCAAAAACAGCGTCATAAATAAGGCTGTCCATCATGTTCCTGAGACCGATTTTGTCCTTAATGGAAACCGCACCATTTTTGATTTCAATAACATCTTTCAGACCTTGAAGTTTCATAAAATCCTCCTTTATAAAAGATTTATAAAGATGACCCTTTGTTGGTATAGAATCGTTTAAATGCCATATTCTACCACAAAAAAGACTTCAAGAAAGCCGATTTAAAAACTACGGCTCGTAATATTTCTTTTTCTTTTTGAGATAATCCTGCTCCACATATCCGCCATAATCATGGGGATATTTATAACCAATACCATGACCTAATTTCTTAGCACCCGGATAATTGCTGCCCTTTAAATGGTCAGGAACCTCCATCGTCTCTTCGGTAGCAATATCTTTTAAAGCTGCTTCTATAGCTTTGTAGCAGGCATTGCTTTTCGGGGCATTTGCAACATAAATGGTTGCCTGTGCAAGGGGTATCCTCGCCTCTGGCATGCCAATGAACTCTACAGCCCTCAGTGCAGATATAGCAACAACAAGCGCCATGGAGTCAGCATTCCCCACATCTTCGGATGCACAGATGACAATACGCCTTGCAATGAATCGTGGGTCTTCCCCAGCATAAATCATTTTTGCAAGATAGTAGATAGCAGCATCAGGGTCTGAGCCACGCATGCTCTTTATAAAGGCAGAGATTGTATCGTAGTGCTGGTCACCCTTTTTATCATAGACAATTACTTTTTTCTGAATTGACTCCTCTGCGATCTCAATGGTTATCTTTATTTGATGGCTGTCGTCAGGCGGTGTTGTCATGGCAGCGATTTCTAATGCGGACAATGCCTTTCTTGCATCTCCGTCAGACATTTTGGCAATGTGTTTTAATGAATCATCATCTGCAATGATATTAAAATTACCAAGCCCTCTTTCCTTATCCTGAAGGGCATTATGCAAGACCTTCAAAATATCTTCTTCTGTGAGCGGTTTTAATTCAAAAATCTGACTTCTTGAAAGGAGGGCTGAGTTTACATAGAAGAATGGATTTTCAACTGTGGCAGCTATAAGCGTTATATTTCCTTCCTCAACATCAGGCAGGAGGGCGTCTTGCTGGAGCTTATTGAACCTGTGAATCTCATCAAGGAACACGATAGTTTTCATGCCTTTAGCCTTTCTCGTTTTAGCCTGATGGATGACTTTTCTGATTTCATCGAGTCCTATGGTAGCTGCATTGAGCCATTCAAAATGTGCATCTGTCTTTTCAGCGATTATTCGTGCAAGTGCTGTTTTGCCTGTTCCAGGTGGGCCATACAGGATTAATGATGTGATCCTGTCTGCTTCTATAGCCCGTCGCAATAATTTTCCGGGGCCAAGGATGTGCATCTGCCCCACATATTCATCAAGTGTCCTGGGGCACATACTATATGCAAGTGGTGGGTTAAGCGGTTCTCCTCCAAACAGATCCATTTCTTATGTTTGCTGATATGGAAGAAATTTTTCAAGTTACTGCCACCTCAAGTATCATGCTCGCTCCTATTTCTGTCAGTTCTATCACCGGCTGCCTCTGTCTGAGTTCCCCAAAATGTTCCTCGATGATTTTTCTCGTCTACTTTGCTTTTTTCTTTTAGGAATTGTTTTAAACCATTGATGAGAATTACACCTAAAATCGAATTTACAGAAAAACGGTTGTTGAAGCCCTAACCCCTTTAGACGATTCTTATGTCCTAATGAATAAAAGGAAGAATTTTTTAAGTCAGGTTTATTATTGACAAAAACTCATTATTGTTTTACGATTACTCTATCGATAAGATTAAAGGGGGATAAATGGCTACAACTACAATATCATCAAAATATCAGGTAGTAATACCAAAGGATGTAAGGGAAAAACTCCACTTAAAAAGTGGACAGAAGATGACAGTTGTTGTAAAAGGTGGGGTGGTCTATTTAATTCCTGAAAAACCCATAGAATCCTTTAAAGGATTCTTAAAGGGGATGAATACAAAGGATATAAGGGAGGATAAAGAGAGATAATGCTTCTTGTTGATTCCTCCGGGTGGATTGAATTTTTCACAGAAGGTCCTCTTTCTGCTGAATACTCAAAATATCTGAAAGACTTAGAAAAGATAGTAACTCCTACTATTGTTCTATATGAGGTTTATAAAAAAATAAAAAAAGAACGAACAGAAGAAGACGCATTATTTGCAGTGTCTTTGATAAACAGGACATCTGTAATTCAATTAAGTGAAAGCATAGCACTTTTAGCGGCTGACCTGAGTCTGAAATATTCACTCCCAATGGCAGATGCAATTGTATATGCAACAGCATTAGAAGAGAACTGTAAAGTGGTGACCAGCGATACGCATTTCAAAGGTTTCGATAGAGTAGTGCTTGTTATATAATACATTTTATATCTGTAAAGCGATTTACAAGACATTGGAAATCAGGGTAACGTCAAAGTCCATTAAATGCATATTGTATTTCTTTACTGTCATTCCCGCTTGTCGGGAATCCTTCTTGAATAAAGGTTCAATAAGGAAAAAGATTCCGGACGAGCCGGAATGACAACCAAAGAGAGAACTTTGACGCTGCCCTGACATTGAAAAAAACAAATCTCGCGAACTAAAGCCTGCTCCTGACAGGCTCAGGAGTAACCATTCAGTGACGGGTGGCATAGTATGTCTTAAAGAAGGATTCCCGACAAGCGGGAATGACGGAACCCTTGCTATTCTTCCTGTTGTCATTCCGGCTTGTCCGGAATCTTTCTTCTCTGCCATGCTTCACTGAATGGTTACGCTCAGGAGTTTGCGGCTACAATACAATTAATGATTTTTGCAAAAAGCCTCAAAATAAGAGAATAACTATTTTGAGGCAGAAGCTCCGAGTTTTAAAGGAGGAATAGGTTATGTTCCATACAGCAGACCCTAAAGATATCATCAATGGAAAGATAACAGATGTATATTTTGAAAGAACACTGAAGATTCTTAAAGCCAAGAAAATAAATCCACTTGTTAAAGCAGAATTTATCGCTAAAAGTCTTCCCGAAAGCTGGCCATGGGCAGTATTTGCAGGGCTCGAAGAGGCAATGTATCTCATGAAATATCTGCCAATCAAGGTCAGGGCTATGCAAGAAGGGATTGTGTTTTATCCTTATGAACCGGTCATGGAGATAGAGGGGAAATACCAGGATTTTTGTGTTTATGAGACTGCAATCTTAGGACTAATATGTCAGGCATCAGGGATTGCAACAAAAACAGCAAGGATTAAAAAACTCGCCGGCGAAAGGCCTGTTATCAGTTTTGGTGCCCGCAGGATGCATCCAATTCTTGCCCCAATGATTGAAAGAAACGCATATATTGGTGGATGTGATGGTGTTGCAGTTGTAAAATCAGGTGAAATAATTGGTAAAGACCCTATGGGCACAATGCCACATGCATTGATACTCTGCATGGGATCTACGGTAGACGCAATAAAGGCATACGATGAAGTCCTGGAGCCGAAGTTTAAAAGAGTTGCATTGATTGATACATTCCTTGATGAAAAATTTGAATGCCTGAATGTTGCAGAGGCCCTGGGGAAGAGGCTCTTTGCAGTAAGGTTTGATACCCCCTCGTCAAGAAGAGGCAATTTTTATCGTATCCTCGAAGAATGCAGATGGGAACTCAATCTTAGAGGCTATAAGCATATCAAGTTCTATGTAAGCGGTGGAATAAAAGAAGAAGATATCCCTGTTTTAAATCCTGTCGTTGATGGTTATGGTATCGGCACATCAATAAGCAATGCGCCTGTTGTTGACTATGCCATGGATATCATGGAGGTTGAAGGAAAGCCCGTAGCGAAAAGAGGGAAGTGGTCTGGTAGTAAAAGAGTCCTGAGATGTCAAAAATGTGGGACAAGAAAGATTGTCACAAACAATAAGGATAAACATATTTGCTCATGCGGAAAAAGATTTGAAGATATCCTCATCCCTGTTCTTGATAACGGCAAACAATTAATTGTAACAGAACCTCCTGCGAAAATAAGGGAATCTGTCCTTAATAATATAAATGACCTTTCTTTAGGTTGATGGCCAATATTTCTTTTCAATACAACTTTTGCAGCACCTCTAAAAACGCTGTCTTGTCATTCCCGCGAAAGCGGGAATCCAGACATAAATTATGGAACTGGATTCCGTGTCAAGCACGGAATGACAGTAAAAAGCATCTGCGAAGGTTGTATTTTCTATCTGAAACTGTTCACTGTTCACTGACTGCTGATTAAAAATGGCTTCCCTTTATATCCTCATTGCCATATTCCTCTGGAGTTCTCTCGGTGTTGTTGTAAGGCTATCAGGGGTTGCAATACATGTCCTTATTTTTTATTCACTTATCATATCTTTGATCGTTCAGGGAATAATCCTATCTCAGAAAAAATACAGAAAAGAGATTCCTGACATCAAGAGGCTTAAGTATGCTGTAATACTTGGCTGCTTTTCACTTTTAAATACATTCACGTATTTTTATGCGTTTTCACATACCACGATAGCAAATGCAGTCCTTACCCATTATACTGCACCTATAATCGTTGCATTTCTTGCACCGCTCTTTCTGAAAGAGATAGTCACGAGGAAGATTATCCTTGTGATAGTTATAGCCTCAACAGGCCTCTTGATTATGCTCGATGGGTTCTCATTCAGAGAAGGCCATATGGCAGGAATAATGGCAGGTCTTACTTCAGGACTTGCATATGCAATCATCATTATTTTCTTGCGGATACAAGCACAGAATTTCAACCCGCTTGTACTTGCCTTTTTCTCAAATGCTGTTATCGCAATCCTGCTTGTGCCTTTTATAAGAGAGTTCCCGATGAAAGCTTTATGGAGTTTTATATTTATGGGGATTATCCATTCAACGATTGCGCCAATTTTATATTTCAAAGGGCTCCAGCATGTTACTGCTAATAGGGCTGCTGTGCTTGGTTATCTTGAACCTGTTAGTGCTATAATCTTCAGTATGTTATTCTTGAATGAATTGCCAGGGCTGAATTCGGTTATTGGTGGAATCCTGATAATCTTTTCTGGTTACCTAACATTAAAAGGGGCAAAGCATGAAAGAAAAGTTGAAAGTTGAAAGTGAAAAGTTAAAAGTTCAAAACCAAAATAGACCCTTATATCTCATCTCGTACGTCTCATATCTTGCTGCCTACTGCTTGCTGCTTACTGCCTTCCGTTTACTTCTTCCTTCCAGCGTTTTTGCAGTTGATGTAATAGAACTCACTCTCAAGGAGGCGGTTGATATTGCAGTGAAAGAGAATCTATCTCTCATGGATGAAAAGCAAAATCTCCATATCTCCGATGCAGAGATAAAGGTAAAAGAAGGGGAGTTTGATCCTCAGTTTACACTTCAGTTGAGTGAGTCATATCAGAAAAATGCATCACCCTACATATATTATTCAACAGTCGGTGAAGAACGTGCATTTATGTCAGGGGCCGGCATTGAAGGTAAGATTCATACAGGTACCAAATACGAGCTTAAATGGACGAATGAACGTTTCAAAAGCAACTCAACTTTCTTATCACTGAATCCGTATTACTCATCTGGACTCGCGCTAACAGTGTCGCAGCCGCTTTTGAAGGGAATGGGGAAGGAAATACAGGAAAGCAACCTGAATGTTGCAAAAAATAACTTGGATATATCAAGGCTCAGGCTGGATGACAAAGCTATACAGATTATTTCTGATACAACTAAGGCATACTGGGATCTCCTGTCTGCAAGGGAGGAACTTGAAGTTACAGAGCTTTCCCTGAAACTTGCAAGGAACCTTCTTGATGAGGCAAAGGCAAGGATTGAGGCAGGGTTACTCGCACCTGTTGAGATATATAAGGCTGAGGCAGAGGTTGCATTCAGGGAAGAGGCTTTACTCAGGGCTAAGAAATTCATATCTGATGCCGAAGACAGGCTCAGGGTTACACTGAACCTTAAGGAATGGCAAAAGGGGATATTGCCAGTTGATAAGCCTCCTGAACCATCTGAGTTGCCATCTGTGGAATCTGCTTTGAATACTGCCATATCGATCAGAAAAGAACTTCGTCAGGCATCTATAGATAAAAAGAACAAGGGAATCATTCGCAGGTTTTATGAAAACCAGAGATTGCCTGACCTCAATATCTTTGGCTCTACAGGTCTGAATGGCCTGAATAGCAGTTACTCAGAGACACTGGATAAGCTGAGTTCTGGAAGGTATTACTCGTGGCAGGTGGGACTTTCTCTCAATATACCTATTGAAAACAATGCTGCAAAAGGGAATGTGCTCAAGGCAAGATATGATGAACAGAAGGCTGATATAAACCTTAAGGCCATTGAACAGAAGATAATAACAGAGGTAAGGGAGGCCTGGAGGTCACTCAATCTTGCATCAGAATCAATTGCAGCGACTAAAAAGACACGGATTGCATCGGGAAAGAGGCTCGATGCAGAAGAAGGCAGGTTCAGGGTTGGCATGGCAACAATGAATGATGTACTGAAATTTCAGGAAGAATATACAAGGTCTTTATCATCAGAAAAAAGGGCAAAGATTGATTATGCAAAGGCAATCGTTGAACTGGAGAGGGTGACGGGGACATTAGGGCAGTCACTTTTCAGTTTGCATTAAAACGGAGTTGATTTGGATCCGATTACGCACGGACTTGCAGGGGCTACCATTGCAAACCTCGGCTTCAAGCGAAAGGCTGTAATATGGGTATTGCTCCTTTCTTCAATTGCACCGGATTTCGACTATATAACCCGATTCTGGGGAGCAGATATCTTTCTCAGATACCATAGAGGAATAACACACGGCATACTCGCCTTATTGATTGTTCCAATCGTAATCGGCCTTATATTTGGTTACAGAAAAGGCTTTCTCTATTATTTCTTCATCGCATTTCTCGGCTATGCCGTGCATCTCTTTATGGACCTCACAAACCAGTACGGGACAAGAATCCTTTCACCCATAGACTGGCAACAATATTCACTCGATTTGATGTTTATCATAGACCCCTATATAACCATTGGCCTCCTGCTTTCTGTCATCCTGTGCAGGTTTAACCCCAAAAGGGCTATAACAATAGCGCTTATTGCCATTTTCCTCTTTATTGCGTATACAGGTGGCCGATATTATCTCCATGGCAAGACAAGAGACTTTTTGAAAGAGAAGGTAGATGCCAATTCTTATAAGATATGCCCTCTGCCGAATGACTTTCTCAGGTGGTGGTTTATTGCAAGGTCGGGTGATGAGATAAAAGTAGGCTTTGCAGACCTCTTTACACAAAGGATTTGTCTTCAAGAAGAGTATAAGGTAACAAACAGAGACCCATACATCGAACGTTCTGCAGAGACAAGGGTTGTGAAGAATTTTCTTTACTTCGCAAAGTATCCATATGCAGAAGTAAAAAGAGATGCTAAAAAGACCACAGTAAT
>JAGUWT010000130.1 GCA_020062205.1 Thermodesulfovibrionales bacterium | reverse complement strand
TTCACTATTCACTATTCTACGATGTCTCCTTCTATCAGTTCTACCTGTATCCCCTGATCTCTGAGTGCTTGGATCCCTTTTCCAAGGTCATCCTCTTTGCCATCAAGTTCGAGAACCATTTCCCCAACCGTTTCTGTGACCCTCGCCCTCCTGATATTCGGCATGACATCATACTTCTTAGCCATGGTAAAAATAACAGGCTCTTTGATAAGATGTTGCGGGAAGGTCAATTTGACCCTCTTCTTCATAAATCCTCCTTATCTAACAACCGCCTGCAATTGCAGGAACAATTGATACCTCATCACCATCCTTCACTTCTGTTCCCTCAGCCTTGAGGAATCGTATGTCTTCTTCATTCACATAGACATTCACAAATCTTCTTATCTTCCCTGCCTCAGATATCCTCTCACCTATTCCGGGGAATTTCTTATCAAGATCATTCACAAGGCCAATTATCGTACCTGGGCCGGCCTCTACCTCTCCCAGTCCCTGTGTCAACCTCTGAAGAGGAGCTGGAATCCTTACCTTCACTGCCATCTATGTACCTACGTTTCCTCTGTCATTCTGGCTTGTCCAGAATACGACGTGTATGGAATCTTCCCTTCTACTGTCATTCCGACTTGTTCGGAATCCTTCCCGAAAGCATTCGGGATTCCCGACAAAGGGGGAATGACGGTTGATACTTATAGAATGTTTGGAACGAATCAATTTCACTTCCCTTCTACTGATTTGTTCCCTGCTTTTTTCATTTTACATTTTTCATTTTATTCAGCACTTCTTCAAACGATGCAAGGTTTGGTTTTATGTAATATGGGGAAATGGTCTGACCATGCAATGCCTCCTGCGTCTTAAGCCCATTCCCAGTAATACATACTACTGTCACCTCATCTCTTGCTATCCTGCCACTCTCTATGAGTTTTTTTGTTGCCGCAACAGTAACCCCACCTGCTGTCTCTGAAAATATCCCCTCTGTCCTTGCAAGAAGTTTTATTGCTTCTATAATCTCCGGATCAGAGACATCTTCGCCATAGCCTCCACTCTCATTCACAGCCTGCGTAGCATAAAACCCGTCAGCAGGGTTTCCAATAGCGAGTGATTTGGCAATGGTATTCGGTTTTACAGGCCTGATTACATCAGTCCCCTGTTTGATTGCTGTAGAAATCGGTGAACATCCAGTTGCCTGAGCTGCAAATATCCTCGTTTGCACATCGTGTATGATACCAATCTCTTTGAATTCCTTGAGGCTTTTCCATATTTTTGTCAGAAGTGATCCGCTTGCACACGGAACGACGATATTATCAGGAGCCTTCCATCCGAGCTGCTCTATAATCTCAAAACCGTGTGTCTTTGAACCCTCTGCGTAGAATGGCCTTATGTTTATATTTACAAAGGCCCATCTGTATTTGTTCGCTATTTCACTGCATAACCTGTTTACCTCATCGTAATTACCGTCAACTGCAATAAGGTTGGGCTCATAGACGAGCGACGCAACTATCTTGCTTGCCTCGAGTGTTGCAGGGATAAATATAAATCGCTTAAAACCTGCCTTTGCGCCCTGGGCTGATACAGAATGGGCAAGGTTTCCTGTTGATGCGCATGCAACGGTATCAAAACCGAATTCCCTTGCCTTGGTAAGGGCAACAGCAACAACCCTGTCTTTAAATGAGAGTGTAGGATGTGCAACGGTATCGTCCTTGACATACAATTCCTTTACTCCCAATTCTCTTGAAAGATTATCGGCCTTGAGAAGTGGGGTATATCCTGATTGAAGGCCTACCTGAGGCTCACCATCGATAGGGAGCAGCTCTCTGTATCTCCATAGATTCTGTCCCCTTTTTTCTATCACCTCTTTTGTCAGAACCTTCTTTATCCCGTTATAATCATAAATTACTTCGAGTGGACCAAAACAGAATTCGCACACATACACCGGCTCAACAGGGTATTCCCTGTTACATTCCCTACATTTAAGACCTTTTACATAACTCATACTTTCTCTACCTGCCAGTAACAAAAATTTAACATAGCCTATTTTACTTTAAAGAGAACATTATTTCAAAGGGGTTGAAGAGGATCATGAAGGGGGTCAAAAGTGATGAAGCTCAGGTCTTGTTTATTGTCATAATGCTTTCTAATGCCCTTTAGTATACCGACTTTCTCTTGCTTCTTCAGCATTTCTAATGCCATTTAGTGCCTCTTCATTATTCTGGTCTATCTTCAGTACCCTATTAAATATCTCCACAGCCTTGTCATAATTGCCATCTTCATAAAAAGCCCTTCCTAATTTAAGGTAACGACTAATCGTCTCATGTCTCTTATTTGCAGCAGGTCTCTGTGGCCTTTCAGGAAGAGGAGGAGGTTCTGGGGCAGGCGGGGGAGAAGGTTTTGTTGCAGGTTCCGGAGGTAATGAGGGAAGGGCCTCTTTTAATGGTTGCTGTATTTCTTCACTCTTAGTTGCTGGTGTTTTTGGAGATAATAAATAACTTGATAATAGAAGGTATATCATCATAGTAGAAATCAAAATCAAAGGCAGGATCACATAACCTTTTTTGAAGGTCTTTTTTTGTTTTTGCTCGGCTGCTCCTGATTTTGTGAAAGGTGATTCCTCTGGAATCTTATATCCACATCTAATGCAAAATTTTGCATCATTTTCATTTTCAAAATAACATTCAGGACATTTCAACACAGCCATCCTGTTCACAATCTTCACATACCTCCATCTTACACACCCTCTTTTATTTCAAGAGGTTTAGCATTTGTTGACATCCGGGTACTATAATCATCTGAATGGAAGGGAACCAGCCTGAATTCAAGAGGATCACTAAGCCTGTTAAGTAAGGGTGTTAAACTGTTTAGAGTTCTTTGCATCTCGGTCAAAACCTGGTTGATTGAGTTTAGTGTATTAAATGATTGAATATTAAGCTTGAGTGTTAAATGCAAAGGTTCAATATGGGACGAAAGATTTGCAAGGGACTCCTTGAATTGCACATTGCTATCTTCAAGAATACATCCTAAAACCTGACTGAATTTTTGAAGATCACCTGTAACCTTTTTAATATCCTTAACTTCCTTTTGCAATTTCAGAGGCAGTTCTGCAATCTCTTTGGATAATTCCTGGGCTGCGGCTACAAAACTATCAGCAAACACCTTAAGGTTGTTTGAGAATCTTTCAGATATGGCATCCACTTCCTCCCGGATAGTCACAATTGGATTAACCAATGAATCTATTAATTGGGTAATTGGCATAGTCGGTGTTTCGGATTTAAATCTGGCAATGATTTTAAGACATAGATTTTCAACATCAGTAAGTAAACCTTTTTCTCTCTTTTGAACAAAACAGGCCAGGAGCATGGTAAAAAGACCTGCTGATAAACCTATCAAGGTTGTATCAAAGGCATAAGACAGCCCTCCCAAAACTTT
>JAGUWT010000250.1 GCA_020062205.1 Thermodesulfovibrionales bacterium | reverse complement strand
GCTCAAAAAGCCTGCTATATCTTTTATCTAAAACACCTAATTTTACAAAGTGAAGGTTCAGGAGTGCATAAACCCCTTCATGGCTTGCCGGATCAAATCCCTTTTTATAAAGTATTGCCTTGATAATATGGAAATAGCTGTAATACAGAGAAGATATGACTTGTCCATAGTTACCTCTCTTATAGGCATCAAGGGCACTTTCTAATTTTTCCCTTGCGAGGTCAATAGCCCCTGTTATGTAACCTTTTCTTTCCTTTTGGTTAATTTCCTTGACCATAAAAGAATCCCTTCTTCTCTAATTTTTTTCCCTATGCCAATATCTGCCTTTAAAGAAGATTCCTCTATCACTAAAGGACTTACCATGAGGTCACCGCTTACTTCTAATTCTTCCGCTACTTTTACGGATAAATCAATAAGATAACTTGTAATCCGCTTAACAGATTTCTCATTTTTTACAACAACGGCTATATCAACATCACTTTCTATATGGCCTTCAGCCCTTGCCCTCGATCCAAAGAGATATATATGTTTGATATCTTTAACTTTAGAAGCTGAAGAAATAAATTTTTCTACTATTCTCTGTTCTATCGGGGTGAGGGTTTCAATAATCATCTGCGAAATGCTCCTTTTCCAACAAGCTCTATTCGGCTTTATTTTATGGTTTGCCTATCTTTTTGTCAAAAGCACAATTGAAAGGACTATTCTGCAGTATTTTTTACGAGTTCTTTTATCAGAATGGTATTTTCTGTATGTGATTTTACTGAAATTCTGATATAGGTGCTATCAAGCCCTCTGAAATCCGAACAGTCTCGTACAAGGATACCTTTTTTCTTGAGCTGCTGGTATATATCATTTGCATTACTTATTTTCAATAAATAAAAATTGGCATCGGAAGGGAAAAACTCTATCCCTAATTTCTTAAAACTCTTTTCAAGAAATTGTTTCTCTGCCTTTAATAATCTGAATGTCTCTTTTCTGTACACCTTGTCTTTCAGAGCTATAACTGCTGCCTTCTGTGCAAGGCTGTTTACAGTCCATGGCTCTTTATATTCTTTCAGCCTTTCAATAAGTTGCAGAGGAAAGACACCATATCCAATCCTTAATCCGGCAAGTGCATAAAAATTAGAGAATGATCTCAACACAATGAGATATGGGTTATCCTGAACTTCAGATATTACAGAAAGGATTGGGGACAGTCCCGATTCTACCCCTCGCCTTTGGCTCGGCAGTAAATCTGGGACAGTCCCCAAAGGGGGGTAAGGGGGATTACAAAAATCAATGAATGCCTCATCAACAACGAGATTACATTTCATCTCTTTTGCTGCCCCTGCAATCTTGAGAACATTTTCTTTCTTAAGAAGTTTGCCAGTTGGATTGTTCGGATTGCAGAGAAAAGCCATATCGCAAGACAGTGACGAGTGACGAGTGACGAGTGACGAATTTAGTTCGAGATTTTGAGTTCGGAGTTCGGAGTTTTTATCTCCACTCATCGCAGATATCAATTTATCAGGGTCTATTGCAAAACCGTTATCAGCTTCAAGAAATAAATATTTTATGTTTACTGCATATTTTTCGATTTCTGACTGCTTACTGAGAATGAATGCCCTTTCATATCCTGAGTATGTTGGAGCAGGGACAAGAATGCTTTTTGGTTTCAATGCCCGTATGGTTAGATAAAGAAGTTCTGTGCTTCCATTGCCGCAGAGTATCATCTCAGGATCAACTCCAAGATACTGAGCGAGTCGTTTTCTCAGTTTTTTCGTGTCAGGGTCAGGGTAATGATCAAGGTACTTCAAATGCTTTCTGATCCCTGCCTTTATCTTGTTTGATACTCCGAGTGGATTGGTTGATACGCTGAAATCAACCATTTTTCTCTCCTGTAACTTAAGCTCTCCTGCAAGTCTGTAAATGTTCTGTTCCATCTCAGATAGTATTTCCATAGCGAATATATGCTTCTCCTGAACCTTGCTTTTTTATCTCGATTTTCAGATCAAATGCCTTTTCAAGCAATTCTCCTGTCAACACTGTTTCAGGGTTTCCGATGCCGAGAATTCTCCCACCCTGAATCAGCATCACCTTTTCGAATTGTAATGCAATGTTTATATCATGAAGTGCCATGATTATTGAAATGTTTTTTTTCTCTTTTAATTCTCTGAGCAACCTGAGTATCTCTATCTGGTACTTGATATCAAGGTTGGCAAGGGGTTCATCTAAAAGTAAAAGCCCGGCACCCTGAAGAAGGGTCATCGCAATGAATGCCCTCCGCCTCTCGCCACCGCTCAAGTTTGCAACATATGTTTCTGATTTTTCCTTGAGTCCAACTAACTCTAACGCCTCATCAACACTGATTTTCGGGAGTATATCATATGGATAAATCCCCATCATGACAAGTTCCCTGACCTTGAATGGCACATATATATCAAGAAGCTGCGGGAGATAACATAACAGTTTTGCCCTATCTTTGTTATGATAGGACTGCAATTGTTTGTCCCACAGCTTTATGATACCTTCTGATGGCCTTAATATGCCACTTGCGAGTTTGAGGATTGTTGATTTGCCTGATCCATTTGCACCCAAAAGCCCGATGAACTCCCCGTTTCCTACAAAAAATGTCAGATTATTGATGAACTTTTTGTTTTTGAAATACTCAAACCCGACACCATCAAGCTCAAGAATCGGGTGATTATACGCTGAGGACATCTTTTTTCCTTAAAAGATACAGGAAGTAAGGTGAACCTATGAGTGCAGTTACAATTCCCGATGGAATTTCCAT
>JAGUWT010000107.1 GCA_020062205.1 Thermodesulfovibrionales bacterium | reverse complement strand
TACAAAATGGATAGTGCGAGATTCGGTGGACTTGAGAAAGATATTTCCTCTTCTGATTCTGACAGGAAGATAATAAATCAAGACAGCTATCCAAGGGGGGTGTTTGAGGGCATGCTTTTTTTAAACCTCGTAGTCTCTCCGTTTATGGTAAAGATACTGTATTCCATAGGGAATATCCCTTACGCCTATTATCTTTTATTAATCATCATCCTTTTCATAGTCTCTTTAATCATGCAGAGTAAAAAAAGAGATTTATTCTTAACATTTGCTATAGCCTCAACAGGGCTTACGAGCATGCTGATAAGCATATTGCTTATACTCTCTTTTCAGATTTACTACGGATACGTCTACCACTATATCGGGATCCTTACGTCACTTTTCATGCTCGGTTCAGCCCTCGGCGCCTTTATTGCAATGAAAAGGATTAAAACATCCCTGACAACCGTGGAGACCGGGATATTATTCCTCACGGGTTTTTTATACCTATTCATACTATTATCGCCAGAGGCAGGCATATCACAGTTAATAATCTTTGGTTCAATGGTTACAATAGGGTTTCTGACAGGTATGGAGTATCCATTAGCAGTAAATCTGGCTGACAGTTTATACAAGGCTGTAAGCAGCACCGCTGGCAGATTTTATGCTCTTGATTTATTCGGGGCATTCCTCGGAGCAATACTCACAGCAGTATTCATCCCAACTATAGGCATAAAGAATACATTAATTATAACAATGGCAATCAAATCAGGAAGCCTGCTTCTGGTTTATATGGGTAAACCCCGTACCACGGCTTTACAACCGTGACTTTGAGGTATTAACTTTAGAAATATATGCCTTCATCCACGGGTTTACACCTGTGGTTTTCTGTGGTGCGGGGTAAAAAGGCATTTTCTTCATGATGCGATACCAATTAATAGCACAGCTTAATAGCACAGCAAAACCGATTACTGCTACAATAAGTCTCTTCACCTGCTTGATACTTTTAAGAATAAGCTCGGTCATATATTACCGTTTTATTTCTGAAACTCCGCCTGAAACTATAAATGCCATTACCTCGCTACTGCTTGCATTGATAATCGTAACTTGTTCTTTAGTCACCACAATAATCTGACCTGCGAAATTGTATGACTGAGGCAAATATACTACAACTTCATTAACCATTCCCCATGAAGCGAGGCTTTCTTTTGTAATAAAACCAATAACCTTTACATTGGCACCTGGCAAAAGCGTAACAAGGACAGGTTTTTCAAAACTCCTCTTGTCTCCTAAGAAAGCGCTAAGTAAATCCTTTGTTGCAGTATATAGTAGCCTTATAAGAGGTACTTTGTTGAATGCCCTATCAACAAGTTTTAGCACCTTTTTTGTAAAGATATTGGAGGCTAAAAAACCAATAAATGTTACAAGGATAATTGTCACAAAGAATCCTGCGCCAGGTATAGGAATACCAAGCAAACTATCTATTTTTGTAAAGATAATGTAGAAAACATATACAGTTATGGCAATAGGAACTAAAAATATTAACCCCTGAAAAAAATAACCGGCAAGTCTTTTCATCGAGTCCTCCTTACCCCTTCCATTTCTTCCTTTCCCAGATCTTTTCTGCCTCTACCGCAAAAAATACCACAGTTGAGAGGGCGAGTGTTATCGCCAATTCACTCAGAGTTAATGGCTCTGTCTTAAAAATCGGATTCAAGAAAAGCACGTATATTGTTGCCATCTGAAGAGCAAAAGTCAGGATAAATGCCCCAACCAGTGGTGGATTCCTTTTCAATCGTTTAAATTTAGAAAGTTTTTCAATTACTAATAAGACCATAAGTAATGTCACATTCCTATAACTATTCTGTCATGCTGGCTTGTCCAGCATCTTTTTTTACGATTCCGAACAAGTCGGAAGGATTCCAGACTTCGACGTGAGCTCAGTCGAACGACAAGCTGGAATGACAGTCAATGTGGTCTTACTTATGAATTCCTTAGTAACTGTAGACAATACAAAAATCACGATACAGGATGTCTGAAACAAGATACTTTTAGGACAATAATCGATCTCAATCCCCTATCTTTCAGAGATTGTTAAATCAATACTGCAAACCGGACACTTCATAATTGTACTCTCCTTATTTTTATCCGTTTTTCCTCATCATATCTCGCCTTTTTTCGATTTTTCTTCGACACATTTAGTTGAGTACTCTCCTTTTTGAAAATCTGTATTGCGCAATACTTTTAAATGGAATGGTATAGTTGTCTTGATCCCTTTGATAACAAATTCTCCTAATGCTCTTTGCATTTTGACAATTGCACCTTTGCGATTTTTCCCATAAACAATTAACTTGGCAATCAACGAATCATAATAGGGGGGAATAACATATCCTTTGTAAAGATGGGAATCCACACGGATTCCGGTTCCGCTTGGAGGACTGTATTCGGAGATTTTTCCAGGCGAGGGCATAAAGTTATTATCAGGGTCTTCGGCATTGATTCGACATTCTATAGAATGGCCGTTGCAGGTGATATTCTTCTGTTGATATGTCAGCTTTTCGCCGGCAGCAATACGAATCTGCTCTATAACTAAATCTACTCCTGTAATCATCTCGGTGATAGGGTGTTCAACCTGAATCCGTGTATTCATCTCTATGAAATAAAAGTTGCCTTCTCTGTCTAATATGAACTCGACCGTTCCTGCACTATGATAGCCTACTGCTTTCGCTGCCCTCACGGCTGTCTCACAGATACGTTCTCTCAATCTCTTATTCACAGCAGGTGAAGGAGTTTCTTCAATGAGTTTCTGATGGCGTCTTTGTATTGAACATTCCCTTTCCCTTAAGTGGATTATATTTCCGAATTTATCTCCCAAAACCTGCACCTCGATATGCCGTGCTTCATCAATCAACTTCTCGATGTAAACCTCGTTATTACCAAATGAGGCTTGAGCCTCAGCCCTCGCCATAGAAAGACACGAAACCAAACTTTCACTATCATGAGCGATTCTCATGCCTTTCCCACCACCGCCGGCAGATGCTTTAATCAATACAGGAAAGCCTATTTCCTCTGCTATGTGTATGGCTTCTCCCTGATCCTTGATTACTGTTTCGCTACCGGGAACCACGGGAATTTTAGCCTTCTTCATTGTTTCTATCGCAACAGATTTATCTCCCATCAATCTTATTGCCTCGGTAGGGGGGCCTATAAATGTTATGTTACGGGACTCACACATTTCAGCAAAGTATGCATCCTCAGACAAGAATCCATAACCCGGATGTATCGCATCCGCATTCGTGATCTCTGTTGCACTGATAATTGCTGTATAATTAAGATAGCTTTCCCTGCTATGTGCCTTGCCAATACATACAGTTTTATCTGCAAGTTTTACATGAAGGCATTCTCTATCTGCCTCTGAATACACCGCAACGGTTTTTATTCCCATCTCATTGCAAGCTTTTATAATCCTCAGTGCAATTTCACCCCGATTGGCAATCAGAATCTTGGAAAACATTCCTGCTCTTTATAATTCCTGTTTTTCTAATTTCTTACTGGGCATTGATAAAGAAGTTATTTACCCAAATCCAGCGATAAACCTGAAAACCCTATGATGTGTCTGTCATTGCGAGCGCCCGTAGGGTGCGTGGCAATCTCAAAACAAAGGTCAGATTGCTTCGTTTCACTCGCAATGACAACTTCTATCGCTGGATTTGGGATTTAAGTAACTACACGCTCGCTGCAGCTACTTTTTAAACACACTGAATAACTTATCAAGACCTGATTTCTCAAGCTTTGATACCGTTTCAAGCTCTCCAGCATCAAGCCATATCCCTTCGCACTCAGAACATTCGTCTATCTTTATTCCCTTGTAGTCGATCTCGATAAGTTCCATACCACACTTAGGGCATCTCATATAATGAAGATCCTTCAGCTTTCTCTTTTCCTCGTCACCGAGCTTTTTATGCTTTTCCTCCTCGATTTTCTTTTTTCTCTCAAACTCCATCCTTGCAAAATATTCCTCTTCCTGTTCACTCGGCTTTAATGGCATGATATCCTCCTCTTAAAAATTAGGTTATTACATTATCGAGCCATTGAGCTAATGACTCAGCCTTATCCTAAAACACCTTCACATGCGTTATCTCGGTATCTTCACTGTTTTGATACCCATCCTTTCACGCTTGAGGTACTACTTTTTACTCTGTCGAGCAGTCTCCTTGCCCAGACATATTCGGTAGCAAGGATTGCCAGACCGATTGGAATTACCACTATCGCAGGCCCTGGCAATACAATCATAGCGATACCTGTAAGCAGTACTGTAAAACCAATTACGGCTATAATCAGCCTTTTTGCCTGCCGAACAGTCTTAAGTATGAACGCAGTCATATATCATCAATCAAAAAACCAAAGGGTTAGGGCTTGCTTTT
>JAGUWT010000055.1 GCA_020062205.1 Thermodesulfovibrionales bacterium | reverse complement strand
GTCTGAAGCTATATCTGATATTTTCACGTTTAAATCAATGACTGTAAGATGAGGAAAGGTAAGTAAAAGATCCTTGTAATCTTTGACTGCCGTGAGATTGCCGTCTCTTTTTGGTTTAACAAGAATCTCTAATAATGTTATTACTGAAGTGACCGCATTGTATTTCCCACGCTCAACAGCTTCAAAAATCTTCTCTGTTGACAGGGCGTAATCAGGATGATCTTCAAGGTGATAGATGAAAATCATGGTGTCTATGCCGATAATCCTATCCTTGATATCTTTCACTACCATGATTCTCTTTCACCTTTAACATATTTCTTGGGGCCTATCCCTTTCCAGACATCCTTATGTAATCCCCTGAGTTTCTTGGCATAACTTTTCGGTTTTACCTTAAGTATGACACTGTCTCCTTCTACATCCACAATCAATTCGTCTCCTTCCGATATGCCTACTGTTTCCCTTACTTTTTTAGGGATAACGATCTGGCTCTTTTTGCCAACCTTGGTAGTAATTACCATATATTCCTCCTAAATAAAATCTTATAGTAGGAATTATACCACTAAATTAGGAAAATATCAATTTTGACTTACTTTTTATTATTTAGATCAACTACATGAGAGTGCTTCCTGATATTCAGCCCATAACTTCTCTTTCGCTATGCCTGCATCAATGAAATCCCATGGGAAGATTTCGTTCAATTCTTTTTCCCTGAAGATGTAAAAATCTTTCCTGAGTCCTGCAGCCTCTACCGATTTTGTCCATTCCTTGAGATTTACCATTTCTTTTAGTACCTTTGATACCCGTCTGTCCCCAACAGCGAAGAGGCCCTGCATATAGGCATACTTGGGAACATCATGGAATACCTTAACGCTTCTTATCGGGAGAAGCCCTTTTTTTATTATCTTTAATCGTTCTTTTACCTCTGAAGGGTTTTCCATAGAATGCCACTGGAATGGCGTGAATGGTTTAGGGACAAATGTACTGATGCTCAGTGTGATATTCCCTCGTGGTGCGATTCCCTTAATTTTTTTTACAAGGTTAATAATGCCATTTATATCTTCCCTTGTTTCTGTCGGGAGTCCAACCATAAAATAGAGCCTCAGGGTTTCGATACCTTCAGAAAAAATACTCTCTGATGTCTGCAGGATATCCTCTTCTGTAATCCTTTTATGGATGACCTTCCTCAGTCTTTCTGTCCCTGCCTCAGGTGCTATGGAAATACTCTTATGACCTTTCATGAAACGAACCAGCTCAGCACTCTTTTCACTTGCCCTGAGTGAAGTAATAGAAAAATCAACTCCTGGGATTTTCATAACATCCTTTATGTGTGGATAATCTGTGAGTGATGGAGCGATAAGACCTATTCTTTTTGTCTTAGATTGGGCTATTGTTATCTCCTGCTCTATTTCCTGCAATCCTTTTTTTCGTACCGGGCTATATATATGGCTGATCATGCAAAACCTGCATGACCATGGACATCCTCTCATTACTTCTATTAAACACATGTCAGCGAATTCAGTCTCAGGCGTAATAATTGAGGTCATCATGTGAACTTTTGACAAGTCTTTCCATGATCGCTTTTTTATGAACTCAGGTGCACCTTCTGATTGATGTCTTGCTGCTATCTTTCCCTCATCATCGTAAGATATACTGTAAAATTGTGGGACATACAGGCCTTCAATAGTGAGAGATTTTTTCAGAAGCTCAAACCTGTCTTTTGAGGACTTATACAGATTCAGGAATTCAGGCAGCATTTCCTCTGCTTCTCCTATGAAGCAGATATCAAAAAAATCTGAGACTGGCTCAGGGTTGAAAAATGCACAGACACCACCCATGATGATGAACGGATGATGAGCTTTCCTCTCAGAGCTTCTGAGGGGAAGGTTTGATAACTGTAAGATTCTTACGATATTCGGATAATCATTTTCGAAAGATACAGAGAATGCAACAATATCAAAACTCCTTAGAGGCGTCTTTGATTCCATTGAAAAGAGTTCGGTTTCTGTCCTGATATACTCATCAATATCCATGTTTTCTGGAAGGAACGCCCTCTCACATACCACATCATTCATTCTGTTGAGGAGACCATAAATGCCCTGAAATCCAAGATTTGACATACCAACATGGTAGGTATTTGGATAGACGAGGGCAATCGTGATTTTACCCCCGGGGTCTTTATAAACAGTTCCCTTTTCTTTTGATAAGAGGAGATCTATTTTTTCTTTCAGTTTCCAGCTCATCGTATTGCTTAACTTTCCCGCAATGCTTCCATAATATTCATACGCGATGCCCTGACTGCAGGAAGTACACCTCCAACAAAGCCCATTATGAAAGAGAAGGACATCGCTTTGTAGATAATTTCAAAGGTAAGGGAGAAGGTAAAAGCGAGTTCAGAAAAGGTCTGGAAATTAAGGGTTGAGACAGTAAAAAGCTGCAAAAATGACGCAAAAAACAGACCGGTAACCCCTCCTATAAGACCGAGAAGCAGTGATTCCATGAGAAAGGCCTTCAGGATACTCCTTCTCTGGAAGCCAAGGGCACGGAGAGTTCCTATCTCACTGGTACGATTGGCAACTGCAGCATACATTGTAATCATTGCACCAATAATAGCACCGAGGGAAAATATGATCGTCAATGATATTCCAAGGATGCGGAGAAATTTTGCCATCATCTCGGACTGATCTGCATAGTACTTCGTTTCCCGTTTTGCCTCAAGGGTCAGACGTGGGTCACTTTCGATGCGCGTCTTGAATTGTTCGAATTCTGAAGAGTTGCGTAACCGAAAGATGACAGATGAATAGACAGGTCGTCTGAATGACTGCATAAGCTGATCAACATCTCCCCAGATCTCTGAACTGAAGCCGGTATTCCCTGCATCGAATATTCCCACCACAGTCCAGTCTCTCATGCCAAAGCGGAGGTTTTCTCCAATGCCGCCTCCCTTAAATCTTTTTGCAATGCTCTGACCTGCGATTATTTCGGATGAACCTGCCCGTGGCATTCTGCCTTCAACGAGTTTCACCTGAGGCCGTAACATCATTGAACTTTCTGAAGTACCCCTGATAACGACATTAGCCGGTTTATCGCTTCCTCGTTTGGGTAATGTGATAAGAACAACAACTTCTTTTGCTAAAAGACGCTGACCATTTGTACCTAAGGCGACCTCTATCTGGGTTTCTATTACTGAAGCCTGTTCCCGCTCAACCCCACTCTGAACTTCGGAGCCAGATCCTTTGCGAATTACAACCACATTGTTATATGAACCAGTATCTGTCAGGGTCTTCTGAAGCCCTTCAGCCAGCATCAGGACTGATGCGAAGACAAATACCACCAAAGCCATACCAGAAGCAGTAAGGATTGTAGTAAGCCGACGTGTCCAGAGATTGCGGATACTATATGAGAAAGGTGTTCCCACTATCCGATCCTCCTTAGTCCGTCAGCTATGCGAATCTTTATTGCACGCCAGGTTGGAAAGATTGCAGCCACAAGAGCTACAGTGAACGATGCCAAGATATCCAGACAAATGGTTTTATCCTCAACAATGAAGATGGGGAAATACGTACTCAGTTCGGTGCCAAATGCTTTTGCTGCAGGGAAAGTAAGGACAATTCCTATGATACAGCCTATCATGGTAATAAACAGGGATTCGCCGAATATCAATCCAGCGATATGCCAGCCTCCGAATCCCATAGTCTTGAAAATAGCATATTCTCCTATCCTCTCGCGGGCAGTCATTGCCATGGTATTTGCCATGACTGCCATAATGATGAAAATTACTACAAAAGAAACCAATTGGATAGCAATGACAATGGCCTCTGTCATCGAGATAAAACCTAACTGAAAGGCTTTTTCGGTTTCTGTCAGGGTTTCAGCAAGGGAATTTTTAAACGTTTTATCTATATCTGCTGCTACAGATGCAGCCAAGCTTGGTTTTGTTACTCCTATCATATAGAAACCAACCTGATCAGTACGAAGAGGGGCTGTCTTTTTCAATGCCTCATTCAGATATTCCCAGTGAAAGATGAAAGCAGTCTCATCTACTGTTTGATCCCTGCCCTTATAGATGCCCCGCAGGACAAAATCCCAGTTGCCAGGGAAAATAGTCCCTTTCAGCGTTATCGTATCACCAATCTTCCAGCCATATTTTGCTATTAGTTTACGTCCAGCAACAAAAGCCTTTCGGTCACGGACAAAAGCATCCTTCTGCTCAGGTGAAAGGATGATTTCAGGATAAAGTTCAAAATATGTTTTCGGGTCAACAGCATAATTAGCAAAGAAATTCTTTTCATCTATATAGATACCACCAAACCAGTTTCCGTAAGAGACTATCTTGACCCCTTCGATCTGGCGGATCTTGTCTTTATACGAGATAGGAAGTGAGAAAACAAGAGATATAGAATTTCTGCTGACAAGACGTGTTGCAGAGGATGCCTCTACCCCTGCATACCAGGCGCTTATTACAGTTCTGAGGAGACCAAAGGAAAGAATGGCAATGGTAATCCCAAGGATGGTAAGAAAGGTACGGAGTTTGTGACGGAATGCGTTTTTAAAAATCAGTTTGATGATGTGCATTCAGAATGCCTTTGTCAAGATGCCTAATAATATGAGCGACCTTTGTAGCCCATGGGTCATGGGTTACCATAATAATAGTTTTACCAAGTTCGTGAACAAGGCGTTCCATAAGTTGAAGAACCTCGGTTGCCGAGACCCTGTCAAGGTCACCTGTGGGCTCGTCAGCTACCAGTATTACAGGATCTGTTACAACCGCTCGTGCTATGGCAACACGCTGCTGCTGACCGCCGGAGAGCTGGCCTGGGTAATGGTCCATTCTATCTAAGAGGTTAACCACCTGAAGTGCCATCTTCACATGGTCCTGACGGTCCTTTTTTGACAGGCTGGTCAAAAGTAAGGGGAGCTCAACATTTTCAAATGCAGTAAGGACAGGAATAAGATTGTAAAACTGAAAGATAAAGCCTACATTTGCAGCACGCCAATGAGCAAGTTCTGTTTCAGAAAGAGAGGTAATATCAACGCCACCTATTTTGATGATGCCTTTGTCCGCTTTGTCAATCCCTGCAATCAGGTTTAACAAAGTAGTTTTGCCTGAGCCCGAAGGCCCCATCAATGCCAGGAATTCACCTTCAGCGATATCAAGGGTAATATCCTGCAAAACAGGCAGGATCTGATTACCGCGGCGATATGACTTAGACAGGTTTTTTATCTCTACAATGGGTGACTTGTTCCCCATTTATTTTTCTATGACCTTTATCCGTGAGCCGTTTTTTATCTTATTTAGGGGCTTAAGAACTACACTGTCCCCTGCTTTTACACCACTCAGCACCTCAATCATGTCACCCAGTTGTGCCCCGACAGTTAT
>JAGUWT010000070.1 GCA_020062205.1 Thermodesulfovibrionales bacterium | reverse complement strand
GTTACTAAAATTTAATCACTCACCCCCAGAAGGGGGTCATGATGTACATGGGATGTCCTTTTTAGCTAACACAATTTATTGACAACGACCATAAAAAGTGGTATAATTTTTACTTAAGAAAAACCGATTGTAACCAAATCGGAAGTTCGTCTATTAAATGTTAGGTTTCATAGGAGTTGATATGATAGATATGAGTAATGACTACATCCTTACTATTGACGTAGATTGGGCACCTGATTGGATGATTGAATATGTAGCAAACCTGCTGGTAAGGAAGAATGTAAAAGCAACGTGGTTTGTTACACATGCTTCTCCAGCAATAGAGGCGATAAAACACAGACGTGATTTATTTGAAATAGGTATTCATCCAAACTGTTTGCCTGGAAGTACGCACGGGAACAACGAAGATGAAGTATTGCGACATATTAAGGAGATTGTTCCCGATGCCATAAGTATGAGAACCCATGGCTTATATCAATCCTCTCCATTTTTAACGAAAGCCGCGATAGACCATGGTATTTCGATTGATGTTTCCCTCTTTTTACCGAGAACATCTAACTTAACCCAGCATTGTATAAAATGGCATGGAGCGGAACTCTGGCGCATACCATACTTTTGGGAAGACGATTCTGAAATGTTTGAGGATGATCCTATTTGGACGTTTTCAGATCCAAGACTCCATGTCAAAGGATTGAAAGTGTTTGATTTCCACCTCACATATATTGTTCTGAATACTGATACGTTCAGTGTATATGAAAAGCTCAAATACGAAAAACAGTTGTCTATGTGGGATCTCGATTTTATACGTCCTCACGTCAGCAATAGTCATGGTCCCAAAACATTATTCTTCGAATTGGTTGATTATCTGTCCAATTCCGGTGGGAGATGGATCAGAGAACTTGTTTCCAGTAAAAAGAAATAAGAGGGATTTATCATGAAATTGGCAATAATTGGGCGCACTCGAATGCTCTATGACACGGCTCTGTTACTAAAGCAGCAAGGACATCAAATTAACGTAGTGATTACAGCCGAAGCTGCTCCAGAATACACCCACACCGAAGAGGATTTTCGACAACTAGCAGACACTATTGGAGTCCCATTAATCTTAACCAATAATTTGGACAACCCCAAGGTTAATGAGTTGTGCCAAGGGTTAGATATAGGGATTAGCATAAATTGGAAGACACTTATTCACGAGAGACATATCAATTTATTTCGTTTGGGGATCTTAAATGCTCACCATGGGGATTTACCCCAATACAGAGGGAATGCCTGTTCAAATTGGGCAATTAGTAAGGGAGATAACAAGATAACGACTTCGATCCATTTTATGGAAGGCGGCAAACTTGACTGTGGGCGAATTGTTAGTCAGAAGCATTTGTACTTGGATGAGAATGCCACTATCACTGATGTATATAGCTGGTCAGAAAAAGTGATACCAGAGCTTTTTGTCGAAGTTCTCAATAATTTGCAATCTGATGAGAACTATACGTTAAAGTATGCTGATCCAGATAGTTCGGAATCTTTTCGTTGTTATCCCAGGCTCCCAGAAGATGGGTTTATTGAATGGAGTACTTCGGTGAAAGATATTCATAACCTCATACGTGCTGTGTGTTATCCCTTTGCAGGTGCTTATACATATCACGTTTACAAGGGAGAAATAAAAAAGATGATCATACTGAAAAGTCGAATTGTGCAGCATAGAATGAAAGACTTAGCTATGCCTGGCCATGTGCTCAAGAATGATAAACATTCTGGAGAAAGTTGGGTTAAATGCGGAGACGGCATATTAGCGTTAGCGAAGTGTCGCTATGAAGATGAAACAGGAGCCTTTTTGCCTGGGCAACGATGGAAGTCTATCAGAATGAGATTAGGAATACGGGTAGAAGATTGGATGTATAGTATGATTAATGCACAGAAAGCCTAACAAATCATTGGAGCTGACCTGTGCCCGCTGTGCGAATTTTTCGGTTGTATGAGACTCAGTGCAGGCGGGCATAAGGCAGCTCAATTCAATCGTTAGACAGAGCTCATTTAGGATGGACAAATTATGATTAAAAAATTTGCAGCCATTATTTTCATCTATATCTGCATAGTCATAGCATGGTTAATTCTTGGGTCTACAATTTTGAGTAGAACGTACAAGCAAGATTATGAACTTAGGGATGCGGTAGGTCAGTTGTGGGGAACTATGCAGATGCAGAAAGCACCTTTTACATACTATGAGACTAAACAAGAAGTAGAGACTAAACATATTGAATCAGGCAAGACCATAAGTGAAGTTCAGACCCGCACCATCATTAATCATATTCCGTTGAAATCCAGCAAGATTGATGTTTCTTTGTCTCTGCAATACCGCAAGAAAGGATTGCTATGGTACTCTACTTATGTTGTAGGTTTTTCTGGACGATATGCAGTATCTAATGATACTCAAGACCCCCGCGATATCTACTTTAATTTCGCTTTTCCCACTAAAAGCGCAGTTTATGATGACTTCCGGTTCACAGTTGGTGGCAAAGAATTAGAAAATATCAAAATATCCTCGGGGGAAGTAAAACAGGCTATCAAGCTCTCTCCTGGCCAGAGCGAGATCGTTAAGATATCTTACAATTCTCAAGGATTAGATCAATGGTGGTATGATTTTGGGGAAACTGTTAGTCATGTCAAGGACTTCTTGCTCACGATGAGAACTAACTTTGACGAAATTGACTTTACTCAAAACAGTATCTCTCCCACCCAGAAAACTCAGACCAAGGAGGGATGGGAACTGAAATGGCAGTATTCAAACCTGCTAACAGGTGTAAAAATTGGGATGGATTTACCCAGAAAACTTAATCCTGGCCCCTGGGTTAGTCAGCTTACTTCCTCAGCCCCAATTTCCCTTTTTCTCTTTTTCTTCCTGCTATTCATTTTTACGACATTACGCGATATCAAGCTTCATCCAATGAACTATTTCTTCATCGGAGCCGCATTTTTCAGTTTTCATCTTCTGTTGGCATACCTGGTGGATCATATTTTGATTCATGCAGCGTTTTTTATCAGTTCCGCTGTTTCCATATTTCTTGTTGTTACTTATATGCGGCTTGTTGTCAGCAATCGTTTTGCGTTCGTTGAAATTGCAATCTCTCAGTTTATCTACTTAGTTTTGTTTTCCTATACTTTTTTCTTTAAGGGTTTCACTGGGCTGGCTATCACGATTCTGTGTATTGTAACTTTGTTTATCGTCATGCAGTTCACAGGAAAAGTGGATTGGG
>JAGUWT010000203.1 GCA_020062205.1 Thermodesulfovibrionales bacterium | reverse complement strand
TGCCATAGCGTGCAGGATAACCAGGATACCAGCCTTTGTTTTTTCCATCCCTTACCTGCCGTGTCCTTCCTGCTGCTGCTACAACATCACAGACATAATCAGGACTCCATTCTACCCTCTTTTCACTCAGGACTCCATTGATAATCTGAAGGCTTATTTCACTCAATGGTGTCTTCAGTCGAGGAAGGATTACCTCGGCCTCTGGATCACCGAGACGGACATTTGCTTCCAGGAGATAAGGAGTTTCATCAGATAACATTAATCCACAATAGAGTATACCCTTGTATTGAATACCTTCCTTTTCAGCAAATCCTTTGATTAAAGGTTTTGCAACCTTTTCACAGACGAGATTTGTAAGCCACTCTCCTTCCAGCTTATGGGGAGAATATCCACCCATTCCACCGGTATTCAAACCCTCATCGTTATCATAGGCTCGCTTGTAATCCTGGGCAACAGGCATTGGTGCTATGGCTTCTCCATCAGTAAAAACAAAAAAGGATATTTCCTTCCCATAGAGTCTTTTTTCGATTACCACCTTATTCCCTGATTCACCAAATATCTTTCCTACCATGATTTGATCAATAGCATGATGTGCTTCTTTGGTATCCGAACATACAATTGAACCTTTTCCCTGTGCAAGTCCATCTGCCTTTACAACCACAGGATATTTCACATATTCAACATAATCCATAGCTTTTTGTGGATTGTCAAAGACCTCAAACTCTGCTACGGGGACACCGATCTCTCTGCATAATAATTTTGTATATGCCTTGCTTCCCTCAAGAATAGCAGCCCTCTTTTGTGGTCCAACAATAGGGATTTTCTCTGAATTAAAAAGATCTACAATCCCGTTTGTCAGAGGACTTTCAGGACCGACAAAAACAAGGTCAACTTTTTCTCGTTTTGCAAGTTGAAACATTTCTTCGTTTGTCCTTGCATTTTCGCACCTGATCTCTAAAGCAATACCAGCATTTCCTGGTGCACAGATTACCTCTTCTACATTTGGATCATTTTTAAACTGCCATGCAATCGCATGTCCACGACCACCGCTGTCAACCACGAGTACCTTCATTTATATCCTTAATCCTATCATTAGATTTATCACTTGAAAACATCTTTACTATTTTCCCGTCATTTCGGCTTGTCCGAAATCCTTCTGGCTTGTCCAGAATCGTTAAAAAAAGATTCCCGACAAGCGGGAATGACATTTATTGCGGTTATAATATCTCAATAGGCCAATGTACTGACTTGTCAACATAAACCTTTCCCATATTTATCAAATAACGACCTGACCCTCTTTGCAGTACTCTCATCTATTGTACCTTTTTCAAGTGCTATTTTGACTGTATAGTTTCCAAGCTTGGTGTACAGTTGTACTAAATTTTTTCTTTCTTTTGATATCGCTTTTAAATGATCTTCAACGACAGTTGTATCACCTCTCGAAATAGGGCCTGTGAGTGCTAAGGGGATACCGATAGCCTCAATGTTTTTCACTGTTCCTTTTATCAAAGGCATAAGGGCATTGAGGGCATCTTGCCTGTTTATACCTGCTGCCTCGAATAATTCCAGACCAAACCCTACAGTTGCCACAAGGAAATTTGAGGCTACAGATGCACCTGCATGGTATAGAGGCTTCTTATCTACTCTTAAAGTTATCTCTTTACCCTTGAGGGCAGCTATTATCTCCCTCGCAACTATGAGTGCATCTTCATCTCCTTCTATGCAAAAGTATGAACCATGAAGATTTTTAACTGCCTCATTTACATTTGCCAGGCTCTGAAGTGGATGAAGGGAAGCGGTCTTCGCACCATTATTTCTTGCAGACCGCAAGACCTCTGATGATAAAGCCCCGCAAGTATGGAATACGACTGTGCCCCGCTTAAATCCTTTATCTGAAGCTATTTTATTACAGGCCACTTCAATTGCTCTATCAGAAGTTGTAATGAAAACGATATCGGCTTTCTTGGCTGTAGCACCGAGATCGGTTGAGGTAATGCCGCTGCCAATAAATTCTTTTGCCTTTCGGGCTGACTCAATCGTCTTACTTGCAATTCCAACAATTGAGTACCCTACTTGCTTAAGGAGGTACCCGATAGCTGTCCCGACAACACCTGCACCGATAATTGCAACCCTGTGCACTACTTACTCCTGATTATATAATGACATATGGATATTTTTTCGATTACAATGTTTCTCTTCATTATTAAAGGATATTGAGCAAGAATCAGAATGTAAACCCTGCTGCTTTATTTTGCTGCAGGCTTTTCAGCTTCTTCTTTGACTTTGTATCTACCAGGTCTTTGGGTCTTAGACCAATCTTTTGCACCTATTACCTTTTTCAATTCATTAAGTCTTCCAAGCTCTTTCATCCTCTCGTAAATCATAACCCATGCGCATGGTATATCAGAACTTACTTCACATTTCCCGTTCTTAGTGCCTCCACAAGGTCCATTCAGTAAGCCCTTAGGGCATCTTGCCATTGGGCAGATCCCACCCGTTAGCGAAAGGATGCAATCCCCACAGGCTGCACACATTTCTAAGAAATTCCCTTCTCCGTCAGCACTACCGATGAACATTGTATTCATTGCTGGTAAAACAGGCATGGGATTCAATCTTTCGGCAATCTCCTGTACCCCAGCGCCACAGCCCATCGAGAGAATTACCTCATGGTGAGAAGCCTCTTCCTTTATCTGGTCAACAAATCGTGGCTCACACTGTCTCGGTATTGTTCGTTCTGATACAACAGCCTCATCGCCTTCCATTTTTTTTGCCATTCGAATGGCAGATGCCAACAATTCAACCTGTTTTTTCCCGCCACTTAAACAGACAGTCACACAGGCACCGCAGCCTACAATGAGAAATTTTTTATAATTTTTGAGCATATCCTTAATCTCTGCAAGAGGCTTAATCTCGGCAACAACCATTTGATCACCTTCTTTTCTTGTTGCATGAATGCTGGCTAAAAGCCAGCTATATGAATAAAATGTCCTTGCATGGAAGCTCCGACTTTCAGCCGGGGAGCTCCACTTATTCTGAGAAGATTTATTCTCCTTTTTGAAATCATTGTTATTTTTTCTC
>JAGUWT010000020.1 GCA_020062205.1 Thermodesulfovibrionales bacterium | reverse complement strand
GGTGGCGCAGATGGAATCACCGTTCATTTGAGGGAAGACAGGCGTCATATACAGGACAGGGATGTGAGAATGTTAAGGGAATTTGTACCTGTTGAATTGAACCTCGAGATGGCAGCGACAAAAGAAATGATAGGCATTGCATCTAAAATAAATCCTGACCTCGTTACCCTCGTGCCAGAAAAAAGGGAGGAGCTCACCACTGAAGGCGGGTTGGATGTCACCTCACATAAAAGAAGCATCCAGGATACGATAAAAAAGATTCATGCTACCGGTATACCGGTGAGTCTCTTCATAAATCCTGATTTTGAGTCTATAACACAATCAAAGCAGATAGGAGCTGATATGGTTGAGATACATACAGGAATGTATGCTAATGCTAGAGGAAAAAGACAGGAAGAAGAATTGATCCGTATTAGTAATGCAGTCAGACACGCACTGGATGTTGGCCTTGTTGTCAATGCAGGACACGGTCTCAACTATTTTAATGTGACAAAAATAGCCTCAATAGAGGGCATAAGGGGACTCTACATAGGACACAGCATTGTTTCAAGGGCAGTACTTGTGGGAATGGAAAGGGCTGTGAGGGAAATGAAAGAGTTAATAACGGCGGCAGCGGGTCAATAAACAGCCTTTCCTGAAGCATCAGAAGGAGGAAAAAAGCTTAGAATCTCAGAAATGCTCCTATCCCACCTGCATCCTGCAATTTCTTATTATCTGCGACGACCTCAACCAAGGCACCCTGCTGTAGCGCCTTTTCGCCTGCAAGATCAATTATATAATCAACCATCTCCATCTTACCTTTACAGTAAGGACAGGGGTCAACTTTCTGGGTAGTCAAAAACCCGCAGGAATTACAGGAGTATCCAGATCTTCTTAAATCCTTTATGAAAACCAGCTTCATCACCCTCTGTTCCTGCAGGGCATTGAGAACATCCTCCAATCCCAATGCAGCATCCTTTATTTTCATTGCCCCTGTAATAAGGCTTTCTACGGTCTCTTCCTGCTTCCTTTTCTCAAAGGCGGAAAGGACTGGCTGAGCCTTTCTTAATACCTCGTCACTCTTAGCAAACATTTCTATTTTTACCGTCCCTATGATCCTATCAAGTAACTCTTTATCGAGCATACCTTTCACCATTGAGACAGCTTCATCAGAGCCGCCGATGATAATCCTTCGAATATGTTCTTTGCTAATGAACGAACTGAGTTTTTCCAGAACGTCTTTGAGGTGTAACTTAACGTGGTAATCGATATGTCTCTCATAGGAAGTTTGAGAGAGGGCAAACCACCCACCCTTTTTATGTTTTCCAGGAATATCTGGAGTGTGAACTTTGCCGTACTCTACTATTTCACCGAGGTGAACTACGAATATCCTTGCTGAATCTTTTTCGACGAGCAACACTACATATCGCCGATAGGTATCCAGAATGTCCATGAGGTGTTTCGCATAGGGTGTCTTGTCAACAATCAGTTCGTTCTTGACAGGAACACCGAGATGGTACGCTTTCCAGAAGGAACCCTCAGTAGAACTTAAAAGGACAAGTCCTTTCTTAAACATACGTTTATTAGAAAGAACATAGTTATCAATCTTTTCGAGATCCCCCTTTACCTTTTTATATACGGCCTTATCCAGCGTCTCTGCCGTGTTCTTAATCATGTTTTTGAGGTGAACGGTATAGTCCCCCCTCTTATTGAACAGGGGATCGACATTGAGGTAAAGACTTACAAAATAGTTATCCTTTTTCTCTATCGATGCAATTTCTTTTAATTCTGCCATGCTAAGCATTGTGTCCTCCTTCTACACTTCTGAATATCTCGATAACTGATACAAATAGTGCGAGTACCAGTGGTCCCATAATAATACCCAATAGTCCAAACAATTTAATCCCGCCAATGATACTAAAAAATATAACGAGAATGGGTATCTTTGTCTTTCCGCCTATGATGATGGGTCTCAAAATGTTATCTACCAAGCTGATCCCAAAGACACCGATGAGTGCAAGGGCAATTCCCTTCCATAGCGCACCTGTTATAAACAAAAATGCAGTGACAGGCACCCATATGATAGATGCACCGAGGAGTGGGACAAAGGAGGCTATGGAAGTTGCTAACCCCCAGACAACAGGAGTAGAGATTCCGAGGATATAAAAGGCAACCCCGGCTATGGTTCCTTGGACAATGGCAATAGCGACACCACCGTAGACTGTTGATACGACGATATCTCTTATTTGTCCCCTCAATCTGTCTTTTTGTTCTTCCGAAAATGGAAGGTACTGACGAACCTTATTCAAAAATTCAGGCCCATCCTTAAGAAAGAAAAAGAGAGAAAAGACCATAAAAATAAAATTTAATGATACCGTTACGATATCAGTCACACCTTTTGTAATTTTCCCAACCAGTTCCTTCCCCAATCGTGAAGCATTATCAACAATTGCCTTATTGAGTTCCTCTTCTGTCATGTTTAAGAGAGAGAGTACCTTGTCCACTGCTGGTTTTACAATTGGATTTCGTAGGACATCCTTGAGGGTCTCAAGCTTTCCGGATTCCAGATAGTCTGCTAACGTTAACAGTTCACTCACGAGTAAATACGATAGATACGAGAAGGGACCAAGAATTATGAGAAGGATAATACCGAGGGTAATGAGCGATGCCAAGGATTTCCATTTTATACGTTTTGCAGCGAAGGCATACACAGGGTAGAACACTATGGAAAGGACGATTGCCCATGCAATGGGAGATAAAAAGGGCTTTATAATCTGATAGCTTAAAAACCCTAATACTAATATTATGGCTATAAGAGCAGAAAGGTAAAATCTGTTAATCGCCATACTCTAACAACCCCGCTTGTTGTCTCCTTTCTTTGAACTCCTGCAAGGGAAGAATAGCCTTTCCTATATAATCTATCATAACGAAAAAACAATTATAATCGGTAATTTTAAAAACATCAAGATGGGGACATGCCAAGAAAGAAGATATGAAAAGTAAAGAACCCCGTAGCAGAGCTACGCGGGGCATTAAAGTCAAAACCTATTTGTTCATTATGTTGATACCGAATATATCTTCTGATTACATCAGCTGTAACTTTATCTCCAACAGATGGTACAAAATATCCGTCATTCCAGAGTTCACCGCCCCAAAGGGTCTTCTTTATCTCTGGAAATTCCTGAAATATTATCTTCGCAGATATACTCTTTATCC
>JAGUWT010000300.1 GCA_020062205.1 Thermodesulfovibrionales bacterium | reverse complement strand
TCAGAATCTCTTCAGGGCATGCTTATTTCAGCATCTAACAAGATCAATAGGTTATGAGACCCTGAAACAACCCATGAAACAAGTTCAGGGCATGGTTCAGGGTGACAGAAAAAAGACTTTTGCAAGAGCCTCATTTGTAAATATTTTCCGCATATATGCCTTCAATCTAAGTATACATTTCAGTTTATAATAGATAAGAATGATTAAAGAAAAAAGGAGGGTATTATTCCATGCATAAAGGTTACCTCTGTATCATCCTGCATGCCCATCTGCCCTATATGAGACATCCTGAACATGACTATTTCCTCGAAGAGAACTGGTTGTATGAAGCAATAACCGAGACATATATTCCTCTCCTCGATATGTTTGAAAGACTTATCAATGACGGCATTGACTTCAGGATAACCTTATCCCTGAGCCCTACCCTCATAGAAATGTTCACTGATGATCTTCTCAGAGCACGGTGCAAACGGTATATCGAGAGACTCATGGAATTGTCAGAAAAAGAGCTTTACAGGACAAAAGGGGATATTCATTTTGAACCAATAGTAAAGATGTACCATCAAAGATTCAAAAGGATTCAGTATTTATTTGAATCTGTCTATGTGAAAGACCTCCCATCAGCCTTCAGAGCGTTACAAGATACGGGTAACATAGAAATTATCACTTCTGCAGCAACCCATGCCTTCCTTCCTAACCTCTCCATGTATCCTCAGGCAATACGGGCACAGTGTAAAATAGCTGTTTCACACTACTGGAACCATTTTCATACATATCCGAAAGGCATCTGGCTACCTGAGTGTGGGTATATGCCCGGTATTGAAAAATATATTCAAGAGGAAGGCTTAAAGTTTTTCTTTCTTGATACCCACGGCATACTCTATGGCACTCCCTTACCCCCATACGGGGTATACGCACCTATCGAATGTCCTGCAGGTGTTATTGCATTCGGCAGGGATGTTGAAACATCAAAGCAGGTCTGGTCTTCTATCGGGGGATATCCAGGAGATTTCGATTACAGGGATTTTTACAGAGATATAGGATTTGACCTTGATCTTGAATATATAAAACCGTATATCCATCCTGGCGGAATAAGGACATATACAGGTCTCAAATATTACAGGATAACAGGAAAGACGGATGTAAAGGAACCATATTGTATTGAAACAGCACACAAAAAGGCTTCAGAACATGCAAGAGATTTTGTATCGAAAAGAGAGCTTCAGATACGTTTTCTTTCAGAAACCGTTCAGGCTCTTCAAACGAATCTTATGCCTGTAGTTACCGCGACGTATGATGCTGAGCTTTTCGGTCATTGGTGGTTTGAAGGACCTGAGTGGCTTGATTCTCTTTTCCGGGAAATACATTCTGTGCGGAGAAATTTTAAGACAATAACACCCTCAGAATATTTAGGCCTGCATGCCGGTCGACCTGCAAGCTTGCAGGTCTGTCAGCCATCTCTGTCAAGCTGGGGGTATAGAGGATTTAATGAGTTCTGGTTGAATAGATCGAATGACTACATATATCGCCATATTCATAAGGCAGTGGAACGCATGACATATCTTGCCGACAGATTTTCCGCTCCATCAATTCATCACTCCTTTACTCCTTTACTCCTGAAGAGGGCACTGAACCAGGCTGCCCGAGAGCTTCTTTTAGCTCAGCAGAGTGACTGGGCGTTCATGATGAAGGCAGGGACTGCTACAAGATATGCGGAAAAACGTTTTCAAGAACATATTATGAGGTTCACCGCCCTCTATCAATCAATCATTGCAGAGCATATTTCAGAAGAATGGCTGAATGAGATTGAAGATAAGGACAGGATATTTCAGGATATAGATTACAGAGTCTATGGAAGTAGTTTATCAAATGGATATGATTTCAGGTATCCCAGGAATTCGTCAACCGCATAGGAAGAGACTGAATTTTTATTACTAATAAGTGAAAAATCCCTTACCAGCCTTTCTTCTTTGAAGTTAAGCAGATTAAGGGTGCCGTATCTGCTTTCCTTTCGTGCAGCCCAGCGAGAGATGATCGAGACCCCCAGTTCATTCTCAACTACATCCTTTATAGCCTCTGTACTTCCGAGAACCAAGGATATCTTCATATCACGTTGTGCTATCCCATGTTTTGCGAGAAACTTTTCTATCACCTGCCGAGTACCTGAGCCAGCCTCCCTCAAGATGAATGATTCCTTTGTAAGTTCTGATAAAGAGACTTCTTTTTTCTTAGCCCACAGATGGTGGGGAGATACAATCAACATAAGTTCATCAGAGAACAGTTTTTTAAGAACCATCCTCTGGCCGGCAACATCACCTGCCACGAGGCCAAGGTCAATATTACCTGAATTTAGCATTTCAACAACCCTATTTGTATTTCCAACGAGAAGATGTATCTTTATCTTGGGATGAGTTTTCCTGAAGCCGGTAATAACACTGGGAAGGAGATAGTCACCTATGGTTGAACATGCACCAATCGTTATACTTCCTTTCACAAGGTTTGTTATTTCTCCAATAACCTTCTCTGCAGATACATAGAGCGAAAGGATTTCTTTTGCATACTTATATAAAACCTCGCCTGCCGGGGTAAGGGTAACCGTGTTTGATGACCTGTCAAATAATTTCGTTTCATATCTCTCCTCAAGGGCCTGAATCTGAAGACTCACGGCAGGTTGAGTAAGGTGGATAATCTCAGATGCCTTTGAGAAACTCTTTGTCTCAGCTACCTTGCAAAAAACTTTCAGTTTGTGATCCATTTCTCTCTTCCTGTGTCTATTTCACATGTCAGAGCAGGCGATAAGCCGAGTTCTGTTTATGTGGTCATTCATCTAAGGTCTGGTGTTTCCACCAAACTCTTGCGGTCATAACCCGCCACGCCCTCCCCGATCCGTCTTATAGGCGGAGGGGATATCAGGTGGGCAACCTTTTCTCCATTCATGGAGGGCGAGGCCTATTTACCCTTGCTCAAGGCGGGGTTTTCCAAGCTTGAGATGTCACCACCTCAACTGGTGAGCTCTTACCTCACCTTTTCACCCTTACCCAATCGAGGCTAAAGCCTCGAAGTTAAAAGTTTCGAGTTAAGAGTTAAAAGTATTTAACTTCTCACTTCTAACTTTTCACTTCTAAC
>JAGUWT010000021.1 GCA_020062205.1 Thermodesulfovibrionales bacterium | reverse complement strand
TGAACCACAGAGAACACAGAGAAATTGAAAATGAGTACACAGGGTATTTTAATTTTAAATAATAATTTATTTTCTCAGTGTTCTCATTGTTGTCTCTGTTGTCTCTGTGGACTCTGTGGTGAGACTTTTTTAGGAGGGATTTATGCCAGAAGGTAAATCTTCAAATTTTGATCTAAAACAATACTGGTCGACAATACAGAGGAGAAAATATTTAGCCCTTGCCACTGCAATCGCAGTGCTTTCATTATTCACATGGGGAAGTTTTTTTCTGCCAAAGACCTATGAGGCAAATTCCATAGTCTTTATTGAAAGGAGCCATTTTATCAACCCACTTTTAAAGGGGGTTGGAGTAACTGGCAACTTAGAAGACAGACTGCGAAATCTTAAATATGGCATTACTACCAGAAACATAATAGAACGGGTTATAAAGAAACTTGGGATGGATGCAAAGGCGAAAAATCCAAATCAATACGAGGAACTTATAGATAAGATAAGAAAAAACATAGATGTAAAAGTAAAAGGTGTTCGTGAAACGGATATATTTATTATTTCATACAGTGGAAAGGAACCGCAAACAGTAAGGGATATAGTCAATACCCTTGTGGGAGAGTACATAGAGGAAAATATAGGTTACAGAAGGACCGATATACATGATACACATGAGTTTATACAAAGTCAGCTTATGGAATACAAGAAAAAACTCGAAGAATCTGATTCCGCCATCACTGAATTCAGGAAGAAGAATCCACGTCTGATTCCACAGAGTGAAAATGCGCTTTTTGAAAAAATAGAAGGCTTCCAGAAGGCAAAAACAGAAGCAGACATCAGGTTGAAAGAACTCGTCATGATGAGGGATAATCTCCAGAGGCAGTTGACAAATGAAAAAGAACTTACTGTTGCCTTCGTCACAAAGGATGACTCACCTCAGCAAGCAAGGTTAACCCATCTGAACAACCAGCTTTTGCTTCTCATGACGAGATACACAGAGGACTATCCCGAAGTAGTAAAGGTAAAGAGAGAGATAGAGGAGTTGAAGAAAAAGATAGCCCAGGCAAAAGATGCACCAGGTGACGGGGCAGGCTCTCAGACATCTATGATGAATCCTATTTACCAGCAGTTAAGGGAACAGCTAACAACGACAAGTGCCGAGATTGAATCTCTAAAGGGAAGGTCATCAGAACTTTCGAGGCAACAACAGGCTGCACAGGGGATATTAGGGCGTATGCCTAAGGAACAGGAGGAATGGGCAAGGATTCAAAGGGATAGAAATGTATTTCAGAAAATCTACGATGAGCTTTTACAGAAACTTGAAAGTGCTCGACTTTCTAAAGACCTCGAGCTTACTGACAAGACCACAACTTTCAGGGTTGTAGATCCGGCTGTCCTTCCACTTTTACCAGTTAAACCGGACAGGATTATGATGATATTATTAGGAATAGTTTTAGGTATTGGCGCAGGAATAGGTGCTGTCTTCGGCTTTGAGTATCTTGACGATTCTTTCAAAGACAGTGATTCCATCGAAGCACGATTAAAATTACCTGTACTTGTCACAATTCCAAGAATAGTTACAGAGGAAGATGAACTTTCTGAGAAAAAACTCAACAAAAAGGTTTTCACTGCTGCCGGTGCTTATCTTTTTGTTATTATTTTGGTGCTGGTTAAAGAAATTCTCTTTAGATATAAAGGAATTAGTATTATTAAATTTTAGGTGGAGGAATTTTAATGAGCAGAATAGAGCAGGCATTAGAAAAGGCTGTAAAAATGAGGGAAACGGTAAAAGATACTGCCCCAGTAGAAACAGATACAGGTGTTAGTCAGCCCCCTTTGCCAAAGTTTGAGGTTAGAGAGCCTATAATTGATATAAAAGTTATGGATAGAAATTTAGTCTGTATAACAGATCCTTATTCCTCTGCGGCTGAACAATATAAAAAACTGCGCTTAAGGATTCTCAACGCTACCAAAAACGATTTCCTTAACACCATAATGGTTACAAGCTCTGATATCGGCGAGGGGAAAACTGTAACAGCAATAAACCTTGCAATAACTATTGCAAAAGAGATTGATCATACAGTTCTTCTTGTAGATACTGATTTAAGAAACCCTGCCATACATAAATATTTTGGTATTGAAGCAAGATATGGCGTTAGTGATTATCTTACCGATAAGGTAAAACTTTCAGATATATTCATTAAGACAGGCATAGGGAAACTTGTATTTTTGCCCGGAGGAGAACCACCGGAAAATCCAGCAGAACTAATCTCATCTGACAAAATGAAAAGGCTCGTACAGGAATTAAAATTAAGGTACAAAGACAGATACATAATCTTTGATTCATCACCGATACTTGTTGCAGCAGATTCCCTTTCGCTCGGCGGTTACATGGATGGTATAGTTTTTGTAATCCAGGCAGCCCGTACATCTGAGAAAACTGCAGAACAGGCGATTTCTCTCATGAAGGGTATAAATATCCTCGGTATTGTGTTCAATAATGTTCCCCATGATCTTGCAAAGAGCGTTTACCCATCATACTATTACCATTACGGATATGGGAAAGAAGGATATTTTAAAAAGCCGAAAAGTGAAGACAAAGGGAATGCTGAAAAAAAATCCTAACGCTATCTGGATTTTATCAATAGCCACAGTCCTTTACATCATTTTTAATCTCTCAGAATCGGAAGGGGCTGAATTTTCACTCAATCCTTCCATTGTCGTAAGGGAGGAGTATGACGATAATATTTATTTTAGGAAAGATAACAGGGTTGACGATTATATAACCAGGGTTATGCCTTCTGTAAGCCTTTATTACAGAACACCCATATTGGATTTTAACTCGGATTATACGCTTAACTGGTGGTACTACTCAAAAAGGGGGGAAAGTGACACGTCCCACAGTCTGACCCTGATATCAAAAATTAATATGATAAAGAATTTCCTCTATCTTGATATTTCAGATACTTATACAAGTGTAGTACTGGAGCCAAGGGAACCTTCTACAGAAAGTAATCTCGAGAGAAACAGGACAGACTCAAATACACTCAATATATCTCCATACATGAGATATGCAATCAGCGCTTCAAATACCTTTTCTGCTGGTTATAGATATACAAACATCTGGTATGAAAGAGATGGCACCGATAGGCAGATGCATACAGGCTTTGCAAATATAAGACATGTATTCAGTTCCATGCTTAATGCCTCACTGGGAGGAGAATATACGGCTGACAGGCCTTATACAGAGCACAAGAATGACCAGAATAATGATCAAACAGCCTTATTTTTCGGAGTATCCTATAACACAAGTCCAAAAATAGTATTGGATGGAACAGTAGGTTACCGATGGATTAATTATTTCCATGGTCGAGATGAAGATAGCATTTTCTATAAGACGGGACTAAGCTACCGTTTTTCTGAAGCAGGACAGATTGAAGCGAGATTTAGCAGTTCATTTACGAACTCACCACTCTATGGCTTAATAAAAAGCCAGACAGAAAATCTATCTGTAAAGTATGGCAGGGTATTGTCAGTAAATGGAAATATGTTCCATCGGAAGGAAAAATACTCCGAGGTGGAACGTAAAGATGATGCCATTGGCGGATCAATTGGCTTTGAATACAAACCCACCTTCAGGCTGACACTCAGTATTTCAGGAAGGCACGAGCAGGATAAATTCCTTCCCGAGGGAGAGAGGAAAAAATTATATGGCGCTTCCGGAGGTATCAATTATCGTCTAACTGATAAGACAGCCGTTAGCACAAGTTATACCTATACAAAGGAAGATTATAAGAAAAATATGAGCGATTACACAGATAATTTTGTAATGGCCCAGATTAGAACATCACTGTGAGGTAGATATGTATACATCATTTTTTGGCTTTCAATGCAAACCATTTCAACTGACTCCTGACCCTGAATTTTTGTTTATGAGCAGTGTTCATAAACGAGCATTGACGTACCTCAATTATGGGATCCAAGATAATGCTGGGTTTATTCTTGTTACAGGTGAAATCGGGGCAGGGAAGACTACCATAATCAGAAGTATGATGAAATCGCTCAAAAAAGGTATTAAGCTTGCAAGGATTAACAATACCCGTGTGTCATCTGAGCAGCTCATCTCAATGATCAACGAGGACTTTGGTATTGATACAAAAGGCAAGGATAAGACGCAGATGCTGAGTGAGCTTACGAGTTTCCTCATAGATCAATATGCGCAGGGGTTACGATCTATGATCATCATAGATGAGGCACAGAATTTATCATCTGAGCTCCTCGAAGAGATACGACTTCTCTCCAATCTTGAGACTGATAAGTCCAAACTGCTCCAGATAATACTCGTAGGCCAGCCAGAACTGAACATAACGCTCGGCAGGCCTGAGCTTGAACAATTGAGACAGCGGATAACAACCAACACACACATCGGCCCTCTCAATAGAGAAGAGACAGGGGCGTATATAAAGCACAGGCTGAAAGTTGCTGGGAATGAGAATGGTGTGAAGTTCGAAGAAGGAGTTATGGATGCTGTTTACGATTTCAGCAAGGGAATACCGAGGCTCATTAATATCCTGTGTGACTTTGCACTCCTGGCAGCATTTGTGGACGGGATGAAGACGATCGATATGGAGCTCATCAAGGGTATAATCAGTGATTTTGCGAATGAGAGACCTGAAAAGAGAGCTGCTGCTATAAAAATTGAAGAGCCTCCCAAACAGGATGATATATCCAAGAAGATAAGAAAGGCATTATCAAGCATTCATTTCAGACTCCAGAATCTTGAAACAGCAGTCCAGGGGATAAAGGGATTCATTGGATTTGATGAAAAGAAGAAACTTTTATCCGTCAAAGATGCAGAACTCAAGAAGAAAGAGGAAGAACTGCTCAGAAGAGAATATGAGCTTATGGAAAAGGAAGAAGTCCTGAAGAAGAGGGAAGAGAATATCAGGTATCTGTTCGAACAGAATATGAAGGGAATTTCCTAAGAGAGGCTGTAAACGAAGCTCAATTCTGGCCTGTAAGCAGGCATGCGTTCATGAAAAATGTACATTTCAGTTTTCAACCACAGAACAGGTTCATAAAAAAGCACCTGAATGGCGGTAGCCTGTTT
>JAGUWT010000049.1 GCA_020062205.1 Thermodesulfovibrionales bacterium | reverse complement strand
TGGCGGTCCCAACGGGATTCGAACCCGTGTTTTAGCCTTGAGAGGGCTACGTCCTAGGCCTCTAGACGATGGGACCATTTTGGCTGGGGAGAGAGGATTCGAACCCCTGTAAGCAGATCCAGAGTCTGCCGTCCTGCCGCTGGACGACTCCCCAAAAGTGTAAGTTATACCCTTAAAAAATACCATAAAAATTGTTGCCTTGTAAACTTTCTACATATTCTCTGCAAAGCACATTGACTTACAGATACATGTTACCTGTAAAATATCTACAAAATAATGCTGAAAAATTATTTCCTCAACCTTTCTTTAAATAAGAAATTAATAGGGATGATGCTATTTCTCAGTTTCATCCTCACCTCAGTTTTACAGTTTCTTTATTCACAGTCTGAAAAGGCATTGCTTACCCAACTCGAAAATCAGACAGCAGAGCTTTCAAAGGCAATACAGGTTGGTGTTGAAGAGGTTACAAGCCGTGGTTATACAGATGAAATGCGTCTTTCTACCTATCTTAAGAAATTGAACGCAAAGGGGGTGAAAGAGATTTCGATTATCAGTAATGCAGATGAGATTATTGCAAGCACAAACCCGATGAAGGTGGGGGAACAGGTCAGTCCCAAGAAAAAGGAACGCATCATAAAGGCAGAGCTCGGCGAGCCTCTTTCTAAAGAAGGGAAGGTCTATAATGTTATTGTGCCTGTAGTTGCAGGCAATGAACATTATGGGTATATCCATCTCAAGATAAATGCAGAGGATTTTTCGGAAATTCTCAGGACAAATGCGATAAAGCGAGTAGTTGCAACCTCTTTAGTTTTTAGTCTGGGGATACTCATTGCGGTGCTATTTTCATTCATGTACACAAGACCAATCCATACTGTTGTGAACGCAGCACAAAAGGTTGCAGCAGGCGATCTGACAGTTAATCTGGCTATCAATAGAGGAGATGAGATCGGAGAGCTAACGAAGAGTTTTAATTTTATGGTCCAGAAGCTCAGCGAGAAGCGCGCACTTGAGGAAAAGCTTCGCGAGGCTGAGCACCTTTCTGGCATAGCGCAGATTGCAAGGGGCATCGCCCATGAAGTAAGGAATCCACTGAATTTTATAAGCCTTTCGATAGATCATTTGAGAGAAAAATATGTGCCATCAGAAACTAAAAAGAAAGAACGGTTCGAGTCACTGATGACAAGCATTAAACATGAAATACAACGACTGAATAAGCTCGTAGGAGATTTTCTGGATTATGGAAAACCTCTAAGGCTAAACCGGCAGCATGTGGATATTAGGAGTCTCATCGAAGATGTGATGACACTTATCTCAGCAAAGGCAGAGAAAGATAAAATTGAAATAAGCAGGCAATATGCAGCGCTCCAAAATCTCTTCGTAGACCCTGAACTGATAAAAACATGTATCTTGAATGTCATCCTGAATGCATTTGAAGCAATGCCTCACGGAGGGAAGCTTATGGTAAACACACAAGTCTCGGATAAATGGGGTTCAATTGTTATTGAAGATTCAGGCATTGGTGTTCCTAAAGAAAATCTTTCAAAGCTCTTTGATCTGTTCTTTTCGACCAAAACCACAGGACTTGGTCTCGGACTTGCCATGACAAAAAGGGTTATCGAGGAGCACGGCGGTAAGGTGGATTTTCAGAGCATAGAAGGGAAAGGGAGTACTGTAACCATGTCGTTGCCAATAAAGGAATAGGAGAACATTTATGTGTTTATACTTCAGGTGTCATTGCGATGAGCGGAGCGACGAAGCAATCTTCATGTTTACTTTAATTGTTCACAGGTTTTTCTCTTTATAGGATTTGAGATTGCTTCGTTTCACTCGCAATGACAAAAGACGACTTTAGGGAGTAATACATTGGCTGTTGTACTTGTTGTAGACGATGAACCCCTTCAAAGAAATATCCTTAAGACCATACTTGATGATGAAGGACATGAGACGCATACTGCTTCATCGGGGGAGGAAGGACTGAAGATTGTGAAGAAGTTCAGACCTGATGTTGTTCTCACTGACCTCAAGATGGAAGGTATGGACGGTATCGAATTTATCGAATCCATCCCGAGGGAACCTTTTGAGCCGTCAGTGGTTGTCATGACAGCATATGGCACGATATCCTCGGCTGTGGAGGCTATTAGAAAAGGTGCATTTGATTATCTCACGAAACCACTGAATAAAGATACTCTGTTATTGACAGTTAAGAGAGCTGTTGAGCGTTCTAATCTTTTAAAAGAAAATATACAACTTCAAAGGGCATTGTATGACAGATTCAGCATAGAAGGCATTATCGGCAGTTCTAAGAAGATGCAAGAAGCAGTTGAGATAATGAAAAAGATATCTTCGAGTTCTGCAACTGTCCTTATCCTTGGGGAAAGTGGTACGGGTAAGGAACTTGTGGCAAGGGCAATCCACTATAACAGCCAAAGGAAAACGAAGCCATTTATTGCTGTAAATTGCGCTGCCATTCCTGAAAACCTTATTGAAAGTGAACTTTTTGGTTATGAACCAGGTTCTTTCACAGGTGCAACATCGAGGAGTATAGGACTTTTTGAGGCTGCAAATGGTGGCACCATATTCCTTGACGAGATTGGTGACCTCCCTGCTTTAACACAATCCAAGATCCTCAGAGTACTTCAGGATAAAGAGATTAGAAGAATTGGTAGCCGCGAATCTAACAAGGTAGATGTCAGAATCATTGCGGCAACAAACAAAGACATTGAGGAAGAAATATCAAAGAAGAACTTTCGAGAAGACCTCTATTATCGGCTGAAGGTTATCACTATTGAACTTCCTCCACTCCGTGAGAGAAAGGAAGACATACCCGAACTGGTTGTTTTTTTTATCAAGAAATATAATCAGGAATTTGGGAAAAGGATAAAAGGGATAGAAGAAAAAGCAATTAAGGCACTTATCGAATACCACTGGCCGGGAAATATCAGACAACTTGAGTCAGTTGTCGAACGTGCAGTTATTATGTGCGAATCTCCTTTTATACACCTTAAGGACATAAAGAGTGAACTACGACTTTCACACAGGAGTGACATCCACGATTTTGACCTTCCAGACGAAGGGATAGATTTTGAAATACTCGAAAAAGAACTCTTGAAAAAGGCAATGTTGAAATCGAACGGTATTGCGACAAAGGCTGCGAAACTCCTTGGTATGAGCTATAAAACATTCTGTTACCGATGGGAAAAGTTCAACCTCGATACCCCAAAAGAGGATACTATTCCCTAAAAGGGGAGAGGGAAAGTATATGTGAGCTGTTTAGACCTCTATTTTTATGAGTATGAAGATATGGCATGTTTATTGCTTACTTATATACTTTTGGAGAAGGATTGTTTAAAAAGAATAAATTTTATAAAGAAAGGAGGTGATTTGAATGAAGAAAGCATTAGCTCTTATCGTAGCAGTTCTCTTTGTATTTGCAGTCGCATCTGTTTCCTTCGCAGCAGAGGAGAAGAAGGCAGCACCAGCTCCTGCCCCTGCAGAGAAGAAAGCAGCTCCGGCAGAGAAAAAGGCCCCAGCAAAGATTACCCAGGTTACAGGTGAGGTTACAGCAGTTGATGCAGCAGCAAAGACCATTACCGTAAAAGGTAAAAAGGGTGATGTTGTTATAGCTGTTGACGAGAAGATGATGAAAGACTGTAAGGCTGGCGATAAGGTTGTTGTAAAATACACCACGGCAGACGACAAGAATACTGCTAAATCAGTAAAGAAGGTCGCTCAAAAGAAGGCCGCTCCAGCAGAGAAGAAGGCTGAGCCTGCAAAACCGGCTGAGAAGAAATAATTTCACACAATCCTCAAGCGGGGGGCTTGCTCCCCCCGCAAAAATCTACCGAAAAGTCCTTTTTAAAATTTAAACCACTGAAAGCACAGAGAAAAACTGTGGAATCCTAAATTATAACCACTAAATCCTGAACGATATTAAAAGATATTATAATGCCTTTATGTAGCCGCAGGCTTTAGCCTGCGATCAAGGTGATTTAAAAATTGTTTAAAACAACGCAACCTAAAGGTTGCGGCTACACACGTAAGATAGCATTTAGTATATAATAGTCAGAAAAATCAGGAGGTAATCTTGAAGAAGAGTGTTTCTGTTGATCTTGCTTTACGCCTGAAGCATCTCCCACCCTATCTTTTTGCAACTATTGATAAAATGAAACAGAAAGAGAAAGGAAAAGGCACTGACCTCATTGATCTGAGTATTGGTGACCCGGATATCCCCACGCCATCACATATAGTTAATGCAATGAAAGATGCTGTTGAAAACCCTGCACATCATCGTTATCCATCATATGAGGGCATGCTTTCTTACAGAGAGGCAGTCTCAAGATGGTACAGGAAAAGATTTCATGTGACACTTGACCCTCAGACAGAGGTGCTCTCTTTAATTGGTTCAAAAGAGGGGATAGGTCATATCCCATTAGCGTTTGTGAATCCAGGAGATGTGGTACTTGTTCCCACACCAGGCTATCCTGTATATCATGTAGGAACATTATTTGCCGGTGGTGAGAGCTATTTCATGCCACTTACTGAGTCAAACAATTTTCTCCCTGATTTTTCCGTCATTCCAGAGAACATACTGCAAAAGGCAAAATTGATGTTCATAAATTATCCAAACAATCCTACATCTGTAGTTGCCCACAGGAAATTTTATGAAGATGTAGTACATATTGCACAGAAATACAATATCATCATATGCCATGATGCAGCTTACTCGGAAGTTTATTATGATGACAAAAAGCCTCTGAGTTTCATGGAAGTTGATGGAGCCAAGGAAGTGGGTATTGAGTTTCATTCCCTTTCCAAAACCTATAACATGACAGGCTGGAGGATTGGTTTTGCGGTTGGCAATAAGGCGGTCTTGGAAGGGCTTGGTAAGATAAAGACAAACCTTGATTCCGGTGTTTTCCAAGCAATCCAGGAGGCTGGCATAGTTGCCCTTGATACTGATGATGAAGTACTTTCAGGGATAAGGAGCATATATCAGGATAGAAGGAATGTATTTTATGAAGGACTTAAAAACCTCGGCCTTCATCTGATTAAGCCTGAGGCAACATTCTATCTTTGGGCAAGGGTACCATCTCGCTTTGATTCCTCAGGATTTGTTGTACATCTCCTTGAAAAGGCAGGTGTCTTGGGAACCCCTGGAAATGGTTTTGGAGAGCCAGGGGAAGGCTACATCAGATTTGCCTTAACAGCATCTGTGGATAGGATTAAAGAAGCAGTGGAGAGGATTGAGAAGGTTCTTTAACTCTAATCGAAACTCATGCCCTGCCTGTGTATGTCTGAATATTTATAGTATTTAGGTAAGAGATGTCTATCGCATATATTGGCATTGGTTCTAACCTCGGAAATAGAGAAGAAAATTGTCTAAAAGCAATAGAACTTCTTGAAAACAAAGGAATCGTCGTGAGAAAGCGGTCTTCTCTCTATGAGACTGAGCCGTGGGGCGTAAAGGATCAGCCGAAATTTATAAACATGGCAATAGAAATAGAGACAGAACTTGAGCCGGAGGAGCTTTTAAAGACATTAAAGGATATTGAGAAGGAGGTTGGTAGAGAGGAATCATTTCGATGGGGCTCCCGTATTATTGACCTTGATATTCTTCTCTTTGATGATATTATTTTGGATAAAGATTATTTAAGGATTCCGCACACTTTTATGCATGAGCGTGATTTTGTTCTGAAACCCCTCTGCGAGATTGCACCAGACAAGAAACATCCGCTGCTGGGGAAAACGATTAAAGAGTTGATAAATGCGAAAAATACCTTCAAATAAACCACAGAGACACTGAGAATTTAAGAATAAATTTTCATGCAAGATTAACTTTTTCTCTGTGTTCTCTGTGACCTCTGTGGTTAATGTCTTTTGAAATTTTTTCTTTTATTATCAATATATTTCTCTGTGTCCTTTGTGGTTCAAGACTTTTTCACGAAATTGCCAAAACCTTTCAAAATCCTCAAACCATATTCCTGACTCTTTTCAGGGTGAAACTGGGTTGCAAGGATGTTATCCTTCCAGACCATAGAAGTGAAGTCTATTCCGTAATCAGTTGTAGTTGAAACTATATCCTTGTCATCTGGTACAACATAGTAAGAATGGACAAAGTAAAAGAAGGTTTGATCTTTTATGTCATCAAAAATTG
>JAGUWT010000297.1 GCA_020062205.1 Thermodesulfovibrionales bacterium | reverse complement strand
TAAATCAAAGTAGCAATTTTTGTAATTAAAGGTATGGCAAAGGTAAAAACATATTTTCAGTGCCAGGCATGTGGGTATACAAGTCCGAAGTGGCTTGGAAAGTGTCCTGACTGTGGGACATGGAATAGCCTTGTAGAAGAAAAGAAAGAAACAGCTACTCGTTACTCTTTACATGTTCCTCATTATGGTAAATCAGAGCCCCAGTCTCTGAGTTCAATCACGAGTGGAAATGCACAGAGGACATCAACAGGGATGAAAGAACTCGACAGGGTCTTAGGAGGCGGTGTTGTTAGGGGTTCTGTGATACTCGTTGGAGGTGACCCTGGTATAGGCAAGTCCACACTGCTTTTACAGACCCTCGCAGGCCTCTCAAAAAAATACGGCAAGGTTTTCTATATCTCAGGTGAGGAGTCTCCTGAGCAGATTAAAATAAGGGCAGACAGGCTTTCCATCAATTCTGATGATATAGTCTTACTTTCTGAAACCGTGCTCGAAGAAATTCTTGATGCTACATCAAAACTCTCTCCTCATGCAATAGTGATTGATTCCATTCAGACCGTCTATACAGAGGAAATTGTTTCAGCGCCAGGATCTGTGAGCCAGGTGAGGGATTGCGCTACAAAACTGATGCTTTTTGCAAAGAGGTCAGATATCCCTGTATTCCTTGTAGGCCATGTAACAAAAGAAGGGGCAATTGCAGGTCCGCGTGTACTGGAACATATCGTGGATACAGTTCTTTACTTTGAGGGGGACAGGGGACATTCATACCGCATCCTCAGGACGGTAAAAAACCGCTTTGGTTCAACAAATGAAATTGGTGTCTTTGCGATGTCTGATTCAGGGCTTATCGAAGTAGAAAACCCTTCTGAACTCTTCCTTTTAGAAAGGCCAATCAATGTTTCAGGTTCAACCGTTGTTGCAAGTCTCGAGGGTACTCGACCCTTGATGGTTGAAATTCAGTCGCTTGTATCTCAGACTGTATTCGGGATGCCTCGGAGGACAACTATTGGAGTTGATTTTAACAGGGTCAACCTGCTCGTTGCTGTGCTCGAAAAGAGGGCAGGCCTTCATTTAGGTGGAACGGATATCTTTGTCAATGTCGTAGGAGGTCTCAGGATTATCGAGCCTGCTGTTGACCTTGGCATTATTTCAACAATAGCCTCATCTCTGAGGGATATACCAATAGATCACAAGCTCTTTGTATTTGGTGAGGTCGGCCTCTCAGGCGAGATAAGGGCAGTTACTCAGGCAGAAGCACGATTAAAGGAAGCATCAAAGATTGGGTTTAAGAGGGCTGTGATACCTTTTGGAAATTCTGAAAAGATAAAAACTCGTTTCGGGTTAGAGATCATAGGGGTCAAGGATGTTGAAGATACTCTCGAAGCTGTTCTTCCTTAGCATTATCTTTTTTATCTTATCCTGTGCAACACGACGGGTTGAGGTGCCTGTATATGAAGGCGTCGATGTAAGAGATTTTCTCGCCTTAAAAAACAACATCTATACCATAGAGGCTGTATTTTCCATAACCTACGAGAAAGATGATACTGAGATAAGGGGAGAGGGAATGGTGAATATATCCAGGAACGGTAATCTCAACCTGCGAATATATTCATTTGGATTCCTTGCCCTTGAGCTGACATCTGAAAATGGCATAATAAAAAGTACCCCAATGATTGATAGAAATAAGGGCACAATACTGACATCTGGACTACGGGACTGTTTTTTCTGGTGGGATATACAGGATTTTGGGATTGAAGAACAAAACGGCGCTTACCTCCTTAAGAATTCCCTGAAAAAGATATGGGTAGATAGCAAAACAATGCTTCCGCTCAAGCAAACCGTCTCGCTCGAAGATGGCAGAGAGGTTACTATCTCTTATGAAGGTACTGAAAAAATCGGTGATATATGGTATCCCTCAAAGATAAGAATAGAACTTCAAAGACATGCTGTAACATTGAGAATTAAGGATATATCATTCGCCCCTGTTGTCTAACCCGAGGTCAACAGCAACAGTCTTGAGGGTCAAATCATCTATAATATTTTTCTTGTAAAGATAACCCTCAAGGAGCGCATTGTCACATATAGTATTTATAAGCCGTGGCAAGCCATGTGAATACTGATATATCAGTTTTATAGACTCCTCCGGAAATATCTCCTTTTCACACTCTGCCACATCCAGCCTGTGGTGAATGTAATCCCTTGTATCTGATTCAGAAAATGCCTTCAGCCATATCTTAATTGCGACTCTCTGCTTGAGTGGTTCATCCAGAGAAAGGACATCTTCAAAGTCAGGGAGACCGAAAAGGATAAAATTGACCATTTTTCCATCAGGTAGTTCCATATTCAAAAGACCCCGGAACTCTTCCATAATCTCCTTTGAATTCAACATCTGAACTTCGTCAATCATCACAACAGCCCTTTTCCCCTCCTTGTTTATCTCATACAGTCTTTTGTAAATCTGCGAGAGGAGTTCCACCTTATCCCCCTTTACATCGGTAACACCAAGCTGCATCGCGAATTTTCTAAAAAGCCATTCTGAGGTAACAGATGAGTGGATGACCACGAGAAGGGCGGCTTCATATTTCTCTTCATCCAATTGCTCAAGGAGTCTTCGCGCAATGGTCGTTTTCCCTGAACCGATATCACCGATAACGACAGCAAGCCCTTTTCTTGTATCTATTGCATATTTTAATTTAAGGAGGGCATTTTCATGCTGTGAGCTGTTATAATAAAACCGATTATCAACGATATTGGAGAAAGGATGTTCTTTGAGACCGTAATACTCTAAATAATCCATATCTTATATATAAGAGATCCTGTCCTTTCTGCCCCTGGGTTTTTCTTCTTCAGTACTTTTTGTTGTCATTGCCTTGAACTGATTGATTTTATCAGAAACACCTCGAAATTTTGAATCCCAATCGTGTACCTCAAAATATAAATCAAGCGCCTCTTTAAAATTTCCATTCTTTTCATAAGCCTCAGCAAGATCATATTTCATTGCCCAGTAAGACTCATCCTGATCCTTCATTTCTTTCAGAACTCTACTCAGGACGTCGATAGCAGGAGGATACAGTCCCTTTTCTATGTAACATACACCAAGCATGCT
>JAGUWT010000003.1 GCA_020062205.1 Thermodesulfovibrionales bacterium | reverse complement strand
TGCTTATGCATTGCCGCTGGCTTTCGCGCTGGGGGCGGGTTATTTGCTGTGGCTGGCGCGTAGTGTGTACGCCTTGCGGGCGCAACGTAGTCAGTTTCGTCAGGAATTGTGGGCGTTAGCTGGCGTGTTACTGCTGGCGTTATTGGTATTGCTGTTGGGGCTGGGCTTGCCTTGGTTGTCTGAGCGGGTCTTTTTCAGTGTGTATGCCAGTGCGATTGGCGGTGCATTTTTGCTAATCAGTATGGCTTTATACACCATGCCGCAGTTACCCACCGAAGTGGTGGAAGCTGCCCGTGAAACTTACGCCGTTTCCACTTTGAGCCAAGTTGATTGCGAACAGATGCTAACCCGACTGGGTAATTTAATGGATCAGGAACAGGTATACCAAAACCCTGATCTGGATTTGGCGTTATTGGCAGAACGCATGAAACTCTCCCCGCATCAACTATCAGAGCTGATCAATACCCGAATTGGTAAAGGCTTTTCGCGTTACATCCGTGAATATCGGGTGGAAGCCGCCGAAGATTTGCTGCTGGATAAACCGTCGATGCCGGTATTATCGGTGGGGCTTGAAGTCGGCTTTTCTTCGCAGTCGAATTTCTATGATGCGTTTCGCGAACTGTCCGGGATGACACCAAGACAGTTTCGGAAGGTGCATCAGGTGTTGGCGGAGGGGAGTGGGGACTGAGTGAGGGCGTTATCCGCCATTTATCAGCCATTTTTGGCTAAAAACAGCTCTTATCCGCCATTTATCGGCCAAAAGTCAAGTTATCCGCCATTATGTTCCACCAAAAGACAGTCGGTGAAGAGGGTATATCTTGAGCTAAGCGGTGGAAAAATATCCGTAATCTTGCTATAAGTCGGTGAAGGATTAAGCCACCTTATTCAAGGTCGGCACTCCGTCACCCCCAACGGGATATTTGCTGCATGACTTCGACACCCCAACACGCCGAAATGGATTGCCACGCCATCAGTGAAGCATTTCTCGCTTTGCACGAGCAGGATGGTTTTGCCCGTTTACCTCCTTCTTCGTTATTGCACGATTCTGTGCCGATGTCATTTGTGATGAGTGCCGGGTTAATTCAGGTTGAAAATGATCTGGATACCATTGTGCAAAGCACAGGCGGCAAATTTGCTTTTACCCAACCTTGTTTCCGCCATTTCGATATGAAGCAAGTGGGTGAAGACCCGACACGCTTGAGCTTGTTTCACATGTCGGCGGCATTCCATATTGGTTCGACTGAACGCGAAACGGTATTGCCGCGCTTGTGGTATTTCCTGACTCAAACACTGGGGCTGGATAAAGATCGCTTGTGGGTGACGTATCTGGATGATGCGGAGTTCGGGCGTGATGAGGCGAGTTATCAGTGTTGGAAAGCCTTGGGTGTTGCGGAAGAGCGATTGGTAGGGCTGGATCAACAACATTGTTTCTGGCGGCAACACTCAACCGGGCAAATTGCCAGCGATGGCAAGAAGTGTGGGCCGCATACGGAAGTGTTTTATGAGCGGGATGTGGCTTGTCCTACTTGTGAAAATCGGGAGCAGCCGATTGGAAATTGTCGGTGTGGTCGGTTCGTCGAAATTTCTAATTCATTGTTTATTGAGAACTACATTGATGACGATGGGAAGTTGATTCCGGCGGGGACGGTGTTTGCGGAATGTGTGTTGGGGCTAGAGCGTACTGAAATGGTGTTGCGGGGGTTGCCTGATGTGTACCACGTAAAACGGTTTGATCGCTGGCGCGAGCAACTTATTAAGGTGTTGCCTAATTACGACAACAATGGTGAACAACTGCACGTAGCCAATATTATTCTTGACCACCTGTTTGCGTTCATAAAACTCACCGAAGACGGAGCACCTGCACCGGGGAGAGGAGGGCGGAAGTACATCATGCGTAAATTGGTAAAGAAAGTACGAGAGCAAATCTTAAACCAAAATGGTATCTTTTCTGATATACTAGAGTGCCTACCACACGATAAAAGTCAAGTAGTGGTGACAAGATTGAAAACCGAGTTTGATCGCGGTTCAGCATTACGGTGGAAAAGTCAGTTATCGTGTTCAAGGTAACCGCCTTTTTGTAGGTGGTTGTAGTGTAAAACATTCGGATTACCATAATGGAAAGCTCAACGCAAAATCTCACCACAGATAAGTGGGAAACAGCATCTACTGTCGTCGATTGCTTGCAGAACCTCATCGGGGAAACAAACGTAACGACAGAACAGTTAATATGTAAACTTCAAACACGATTCCCTGCGGATTTTCCTGCACCTAGATCATTTTTCTCTGTTGTTTATCGACCTTACTTGGAACCTAACAAGTACAAAATTGTTGTCTCACGCGGCACGTTGCAGGAGGGTGATAACGTTCTTCCAACCTCTCTGTTCGACAGAGTTGCCACTAATAGCATCATTTCTGTGATTGATTCTGGCACTCCATTGCTCAAAACCGACTCGACTTCATGCCAAAACATGGGATTTGGTGAATGTGGTAGCATATTAATTGTTCCAATGCGGGTAGATAGCGAACGCATCATTGGAGCTTTTATTTTAGAAAACTCTGATGAGGCGGCCTTTGATGAACGGGATGAACGCATAATTGACAGAGTATCCGACCGTTTTGCCGCTATTATCAGATTCGTTGACGAGAAGAACCGTTCTGCCATTACCCATAGGTTTCTTGCAGACTTATCTGCGAACTCCACCAAATTTAAAGATGAAGCTGATATATTCCAATCAGTTACTCGGCATTTGCTAAACAGTAATGAGGAAAAACAAACGCAACCTTGGTTTCAAAAGGAAGAGTTGGATATTATTCTACAACATCCATTTTATGAAGATAAACTGTATTATGTATGCCAGAGGGGGGTGGTGATTCAAGACTTTCGAGATAATACCGTTGTAGAAAAAAAATCACTGGTCACTCTTTTTGGAAATAATTTTAATAATTGGATTTCAAACAATCATATAAAGGTGATTAATAATAGAGATGAAGCACTAAAAAACCACCTGCCCAATAATTATCAATCCTGTGCTATTATACCAATGATAATTAGAAATAGAGTTATTGGTTTGTTCATGCTGCGAAATTCTAATTACAAGAATGCCTACAAAGACGAAGAGTTCCTATTAGAGCAAGTCGCAAAGTTTACTGCGGTTACATTACGTGATTTTCGCAATAGTCGTATGAGCAAACAGCGTAAACAATTTCGCAAATACTTTATTCGTGGGCAAAAGACATTTACTGATGCTGAATTATATGATGCGGGTTACAAAATAATACAATCTAATTTTGGCGACACTGAGTTTCTTGTTTTCTCAAAAGATCGCGAATCTGATGAAATAAAATTAACATATAGCAAAGCCAATAATACACATGCACCATATATTAAAGAGTTGAATAACTATATTCAGATTGCAGACCAATCTTCAGAAAAGGAAGAGCTTGTCACTCTAGATGATTTTCTTGATTTATACACAAAAGAAATACCTCCTACACTGACATCTGATAAACATTACTCTATATTCTCAACGCGTGCTGAAAGTGGGCGTATAACAAATATAATATTAATTGGGTCAAATAAACCATTAGGGAACAGCACTACAGCAGCGATCAAAGAGTTATTCGCTATTATTAGCTTTAAACAATCACTAGATAGAAAAAAACGCCGACTACAAGCAATGACTGAATTTGGCAAATCAATTACCGAAACAACATTTGCTTCAGATAATTATTTGGAAGAAGTATACAAACTAACAAATCTCCATATTAACTCGTACATATTGATGCAAAATATGTATATTGCTTTGCTTGATAGTGACAAGAAAATTATATCATTTCCATTTTTTGTAAAGAAAAAATCAGATGGAAGTTTAGATATAATTAAAACAAACTCAAGACTTTTTGAACCAAACGCAAAATCCACTCCAAGGACGGAGTACATATTAATACATAAAAGACCTATATTAATCAAGACAAAGAAGGACTCTATACAATGGTATGAAGAACATGGCAATAGTGAAAAAATTGGAGATCCTTTTGCATCTTGGCTTGGTGTGCCCATCTTGAATAAGGGTGATGCTGTTGGTGTGATTGTGGTATATCACCCTACAGCCGATTATTTGTATACCGATAGTGATAGACTATTTCTTGAGAATATTGCCGCCCATTTTTCTAGTTTACTTAATCAGATGCAGTCGGAAGAAAGTAGTCGTAGAGAAGCTGAAACTACAAATACGATGAATCAGCTTCAAGAAAAAACAAGGCATTTAGCATTAAAGGAAATAGAAGGTGTAAAAGATTCATTGACTGATATTCTCATGGTTGTAAACTCTATTGGCAATTCTATTACTAGAGCTATAAGCAATAATGATATTAATATCATCAAGGTGGGGATGGGGATAACCATTATAAATAATGCAAAAGATTTAATAAAAGAATCCATCTGCCGCATAGGCTCACTGCAAAAAGTAAGTAGCAGCTCTAAGGTCGAATTGTCATTAAGGTCTGTAATTTCAACTGCTCATCTTAATGCTGCTAATTATATTGAATTTTCAGATTCAAACATAATGACAAAAGATCGTAGCAGCAAAGATTTAAATATAAACGCTGTCAAGCAAGATATTGATTTAATATTTCTGGCTATTTTCTCAGGAATATTAAGTTTTTCTATAAGTGAAGAAAATGGCATAGGATTTGATTTATATGAGGACGGTGCTTATGCTGTTATTGACATTACTGGTGTATTTAAAGATACAGAAACTTTAATTGATATGGGGAGGAATGTTAATTTAAGAGCTGCAAAGCAATTAATAGAGTTAAAGCTTGATGGTGACATGCAGATGGAATTTGAAAGCTATGACTTTAATATTAAAATAAGAATCCCATCGAATTTAGAGAGAAGCAAGATTTATTTGCAAATATCCTCCATGCCCTTACAGGATAGTGTGAAATATCAACTTTCTCATATACTTAAAGGTAAAAAAATTGACTATGTTTCTGAAGTAATGGATGCTTCTTGGGTTTTCACTGATGATGAGCAATTTGCACTTAATATATCTAATGGGACATCTCATGTTTTTCTGATCACAAAAGATGACGGGCGTAAAAATAATTGGCCTAGTGGTATAAAAGAATTGTCAAAAAATCGTATTGCTATGGAAGAAGAATCTTACTTGAATAGTGTTTTGCAAGGCAGCTCATGAGATATAAGTTTACGTTAGTTTTTCCAGTTATGGGTGACACTAGGATACACAAAAATGAGCTGATTGATGCTTTGGTTTACTTGATATATCCCATATTGGCAAATTCTGAAAACAAGAGAGTATTTATAATAAATAAAGCTCGATCAGGCTGTTTAAGTCGCGACGAGTATAGAAGAATTGTTTTTTGCGTAAATAATCTGTTGGAAGGTAATGCTATCAAGGGCATTAATTTCCAAGAATCAGCATTACCCCGGAATAAAATAGAAAAATTATGGAGAGAGATATATGGGCAATTTTGTTTTCTCCCTGATAAGTATCATACCATTGTGAATCTTCTTAATGAATCTTCTGATGATGAGCCTTCTGATATTGAGTGCTTTGAAACTTATGTGGAGGGTGAGATAAAAAATTGCAGTGTGGTATCTATAGATATTCACTCTGACTGTTCTCAGTTGGTTGATCATATTAAGGAGGTGGGTTGTTTTGGTCATCTCATTATAAATACTTCAAAAAATAACCCATACATAGAAGCATTGCGACGTACAGGTTACTATGAATCAATTTCGATGATTGACAGTGCTAGTTCAAAAAAGCAAATTAGTTTCGATCCAAGAAAAAATCTAATGAAAATAGAAGGAAAAACAATATCTCCGATGTACTCTTGGAGTGAAATCTATCTTAATTCTGTAAAATCTTTTTTTTCCTATTCAAGCAAAGATGATTTATGGAGTGTCATGGATGATATAAATAAATGTATAACCAGATATTTTCCTTTTATAAGAAAGATACACACGGATAAAGATATGGAGTATCAGGATGCCGATATAAATAAATATGTTCATGATCTGGTTAATGGTAAGAATTTAGTATTTTTTATTATTGGTGAAAACTATCTTAAATCTTTTTATTCTGCTCAAGAGCTATTGCAAACTTTCGAGAAGTATGATCTTCTTGGTAAAACTTCATCTGAATTAAAAGAATCTGGTTTAGTTGAAAAGCTAATAAGAAATGGGCGTTTTATTATGCTGCGGTGCAAAAAAACGGCTGATAGAATTAGGAGTATTGATAATAATGAAATCAAGGATTATTGGTTGTGCGAGCAAAGCAACAATCAAAACTTACTCTATAGTCAAGAGCAAATTAAACATCTCTTTGAAAATCTTGATTCTATAAAAGAAGTATTTAGATCGTTAAATAAGCAAACATATCTGTGTGATTATTATGATGAAAGATATAGAGGCATAGTAAAACCCATCTCCTTATACACAAGTCGACAAGTTACTGTAAGATAAACGATTTATGCCTATGAAGTGGTCGACTACCGAACTCAATGATCTCGATTTGGGA
>JAGUWT010000216.1 GCA_020062205.1 Thermodesulfovibrionales bacterium | reverse complement strand
GGGTGGACAGATCAGGATAGAAGAGATTCGGGCAATTAATGACATACTCTCTTTTAAGCCATTTGAAGGCAAAAAGAAGATAGTCATTCTTGATGAAGCAGATACCATGAATCCTTATGCTGCAAATGCATTTCTCAAAACCCTTGAAGAACCACCTGAAGACAGCCTGATAATCCTTATCTCTTCTCATCCTGACCTTCTGCCAGATACAATCAGGTCAAGATGTTCGAGGGTAAACTTTACGCCGCTTTCTATCAAAGCATGTGAACAAGTTATAAAGAAAATACTTTCGGCTTCTGAATCTCACCTCCCGACCCTTATCAGCCTTTCGATGGGAAGACCGGGGCTTGCGATATCAGAAGACCTTATTGACGAACGCAAATGGTTTATGAAACTTCTTCAAGGGATGATCAATACAGAAAAGGATGGCTGGTCATCCCGGGAGGAAATGGAAAGGTGGTTTGACCTTCTCTTCATCCTTCTTCGAGATGTCGTTATAATAAAGGTAACGCAAGACGAAAAAAATCTGATTTATAGCGATCTTCAGGATTATGTAAAGAAATTAAGCAACGTGATGGACTTAAAGGGTATAATAGAAAATTATCAAAAACTGAATGTATTAAGAGGCTATTTCATTTTTAACCTGAACAAATCCCTCATATGGAACTATACAGGGGCTCTTTTGAGGGAAATGAATTCATGGTCTTTTGAATACACGCAACCTAAAGGTTGCGGCTACCCTATAATTTAATTGTAGCCGCAGGCTTTAGCCTGCGATTAAAAATTGGAGAATACTATGCCAGAGATAATAGGAGTTCGTTTTAAACCATGTGGAAAGATATATGACTTCGAGGCAGATGGTGTAGATGTGAAAGAAGGTGACCTTATCGTTGTTGATTCTGAACTTGGCCTCAATATTGGCAGTGTCATCATAGGGCGCCATACAGTAGAAGACTATGAAAGGGAACTGAAAAAAATTATACGCAAAGTAACAGAAGAAGACCTTCAACAGAAACAGGAAAACAGGAAACTTGAAATAGAGGCAAGAGATTACTGCCTTGAGAGGGTGATGGCAAGGGGTCTGCCGATGAAACTTGTCTCGACAGAGGTGACGCTTGACAGAAAACGTTTTATCTTCTACTTTACAGCAGAAAGAAGAATTGATTTCAGAGAACTCGTGAAAGACCTTGCTGCAAAATTTAAGACACGGATAGAGATGAGGCAGATCGGCGTGAGGGATGAAGCAAAGCTAATAGGTGGATTGGGACTATGCGGGAGGGAACTCTGCTGTTCAAGATTCCTCACATCATTCGAGCCTGTCTCTATTAAGATGGCAAAGCGGCAGGAACTTGTCCTGAATACCGACAAACTATCAGGGGTCTGCGGAAGACTCATGTGCTGCTTGGGTTACGAGTATGACAAAATAACCCGGGAGGAAGTAACCATACAAGGGGAAGAGACTATTTCCATTTCTGAAGAGGTAGAGGCGTTTGAACCAGTTGTTGCCTCTGTGGATACACATGGGGCAGGAGAGGGAGAAGGACAAGAACGAAAAGAACAGAAGGAGGAATACAGCAAAAAGTTTATAAAGTATGGTAAAAAACGCAGGAGAAGGTCTCCTGAAAAGTGAAAGATAAGTTTTATGTTACCACACCGATATATTATGTAAACGATATCCCCCATATCGGCCATGCATATACAACCATAGCAGCAGATATCCTTGCAAGATATAACCGCTTGAGAGGGAATCAGGTATTTTTTTTAACAGGCACAGATGAGCATGGCCAGAAGGTACAGAAGGCTGCAGAAGAAAAGGGACGAGCCCCAAAGGAACATGCTGATTCTATGGTAATGAATTTCAAAGACCTCTGGACTAAACTCAACATATCGTATAGTGCATTCATACGGACTACTGATGAACAGCACAAGGAGGTCGTGCAGGAAGTCCTTCAGAGACTATGGGACAAGGGAGAGATTGAAAAGAGGATATATTCAGGATGGTACTGCACACCAGATGAAAGATTCTGGATGCAGAAAGACCTTGTCAACGAAAAATGTCCTGATTGTGGAAGAGAGGTAGAGGATATCGAGGAAGAGAATTATTTCTTCCTGATGTCGAGGTATCAGGAGAGGCTTATAGATCATATAGAAAAAAACCCACATTATATCTTGCCCGAGACGAGAAGGAATGAAGTTTTAGGTTTTTTGAGAAGCCAGCCACTGGGAGACCTCTGTATCTCAAGGCCTAAAAAGAGACTCCCCTGGGGCATCTCTTTACCATTTGATGAAGAATTCATAACCTATGTTTGGTTCGATGCACTCGTTAATTATTATTCAGCAACAAAGTATCTATCGCCTCCTTTATCTCACGATAATCCCCCCTCCACCAATCTCAAATCTCAAATCTCAAATCCCCCCTCACCCCCCTTTGCTAAAGGGGGGCAAGGGGGGATTAATTGGTGGCCTCCCGATCATCACCTGATAGGAAAAGATATCCTTACAACACATGCTGTCTACTGGTCAACTATGTTAATGGCACTTGAAATACCATTACCAGAGAATATCTTTGCACATGGGTGGTGGACAGTTGAAGGACGGAAGATGTCCAAGTCTCTTGGCAATGTCGTCGACCCGAATGAGATTGTCAATAAATATGGTACCGATGCCATCAGGTATTTTCTCTTCAGGGAAGTGCCCTTTGGCCTTGATGGAGATTTCTCTGAACAAGCCTTGATAAAACGTATCAACACAGATCTTGCAAATGATCTCGGAAATCTCCTCAGCAGGACTCTGACAATGATTGAAAAGTATTTTGAAGGGAAAATCCCCCCCTGTCCCCTGCTTTTTAATCCCCCCATACCCCCCTTTTCTAAAGGGGGGCTGGGGGGATTATCGGGGGGCGAGGGGGGATTAAATGATATTAGCAGTTCAATTGATCTTCATAGAGTAATTCAACTTAAAAATTTCGTAGAAACTATCAACCCGGATTTTGATTTTTCCATGGAAAGATTATTATTTAATCATGCACTTAATAAAATCTGGTTCGCAATTAATGATGCAAACAAATTAATCGAAGATGAAGCTCCGTGGAACCT
>JAGUWT010000238.1 GCA_020062205.1 Thermodesulfovibrionales bacterium | reverse complement strand
TCTGCGCTACCCAGCCGCAAATACCTTCTCCGATTCTCATCCTTAATCTTTGAATTTCTTTTGTTTTCTTTTTATCCTCTGTCTTCTTGAAAACCATCTCTCCTGTATTTTGATCTACTAAAAGCACTGACCATGCCTCAGCATTCGTTATCTCTTTTGCCTTCTTCATTATGGTAACAAGGACATTATTTAATTCTAAGGAAGAGGTGAGGGTTCTGTTTAAATCTTTGTAGAAGTCCAGTTCGCGTTTTACTACCGAAAGGCTATCTTTTAACTGGTTATATTCATTGATTAATTCCTTTTCTCTGAGTAACCGTTTGGCAAAATACCAGAGCTCCTTTACCCCTGGTGTATACAGAAGGTACGTGAGCGGTTGTTTTAAGAGGGTTACCATGCCTCTAAAAGACTGAGTATGGGTAATGATAATTTTGGGGATGTGTATTGACTGCTTGAGAAATTCCTTAAAAGATGGATCAGTGGATTGTGCTATGTCTATGATGAGTAAATCAGCCTTTTCATCTAATTTTGGTATGGCTGCACTTATTGATTGAAATGTTTCAAAGATTTGGCCATTGGATACAAACACATCCTTATAATCATTCCTTAATGTACTATGCCCTATGAAAAATATCTTAGCCATTCACGCCACAGCATTTCTTAAATTTTTTCCCACTCCCGCAGGGACAGGGATCATTTCTGCCAACCTTTTTGCCACTCCTTACCGTCTGAACGTGAGTAGCTTCGCCGCCTCTGTTATACTGAAGCCTCATCTGCCGAGAGGTCTCTTTTTTTACTGTTTCTTGTTTTTGTACCTGTATTTTGCATAGTCTCCTGACAACCTCTGTTGAAAGCCTCCCTGTCATCTCTGCAAACATATCGAATGCCTCTTTTTTATATTCCACAAGAGGATCCTTCTGGCCATAACCTCTGAGCCCGATACCTTCTTTCAGGTGATCCATGGCAAGTAAATGGTCTTTCCACTGCGTATCAATGACTTGAAGCATAACAACACGCTCAAGGTATCGCATGAGATCACTGCCAGCTTCTGATTCCTTCTTCTCATAAGCATCCCTTATCTGTGGAGTGAGCATCTCTCGCACAGAATGCAGATCGGTAGGTGTAACATCAGGCACAAGCGAAAATATTCCGTAGAAAGAATCTTTGAGCCCTTTCAGATCCCAATCCTCTTTGTGTTTTTCTTCAGGACAATAAATTTCAAGAACTTCATCAACAATCTCATCCATCATACTGTATATACGATCCTTGAGATTTTCACCCTGGAGGATTTCCTTTCGAAAGGCGTATATCTCTGTTCTTTGCTTGTTCATCACATCGTCATACTCGATAAGGTGCTTCCGTATGTCAAAGTTATGTGCCTCAACACGTTTCTGCGCATTCTCTATAGCTTTTGTTATCATCTTATTTTCTATGGGCATGTCTTCATCCATACCAAGTTTACCCATAAGGCCAGATATCCTGTCAGAGCCAAAGATCCTCATGAGATCATCCTCAAGTGATAGATAAAATTTTGAGGAACCCGGATCGCCTTGTCTTCCTGACCGCCCGCGTAATTGATTGTCTATTCTCCTTGCCTCATGCCTTTCTGTCCCGAGGATATGAAAGCCACCGACAGATAGCACCTTTTCCCTATCCTGTCTGCATATCTCTTCTGATTTTGAAAATGTCTTCATCCAGTCTTCTTCTGTATAATCCTTTTTGTCTCTCAGGAAGTCCCTTGCGAGACCTTCAGGGTTACCCCCAAGAATGATGTCGGTTCCTCTTCCAGCCATATTGGTAGCTATGGTAACAGCACTATTCCGTCCAGCCTGAGCAATAATCTCTGCTTCTTTCTCATGGTATTTTGCATTGAGAACTGAATGGGAGATACCCTTTTTCTTTAAAAGATGGCTGAGTAATTCTGACTTTTCTATTGATATCGTGCCAACAAGGACAGGTTGTCCTTGTTTATGGAGTTCTTCTATTTCTTTTATAGCTGCATTGAATTTTCCTTTTTCTGTCTTATAAATCACATCAGGATGGTCGAACCGTATCATGGGCTTATTTGTCGGTATGACGACTACCTCGAGATTATAGATCTTTGCAAATTCTTCTGCCTCTGTATCTGCTGTTCCTGTCATTCCCGCAAGCTTATTGTACATCCTGAAGTAATTCTGAAACGTGATTGTTGCGAGGGTTTGATTTTCGCTTTCTATTTTGACGCCTTCCTTTGCCTCTACTGCCTGATGAAGTCCGTCTGACCAGCGCCTTCCAGGCATAAGTCTGCCAGTAAATTCATCTACGATAATGACTTCACCATCTTTAACAACATAGTCAACATCCCTTTTGAAAAGGGTATATGCCTTGAGTGCTTGCAGAACATGGTGGACAAGCTCAATATTTGATGGGTCATACAGGTTGTCTGTACCGAGCAGTCTTTCCACCTTGATATTGCCTTCTTCAGTAAGAATTGCCGTTTTTGCCTTTTCATCAATGGTGTAATCAACATCTTTCTGAAGCCTCGGGATAATTTTGTCTATCTTATAATACTTATCTGTCGATTCCTCTGAAGGCCCGGATATAATAAGGGGTGTCCTTGCCTCATCAATAAGGATACTGTCTACCTCATCCACTATCGCATAATGTAATTCCCGCTGACAATAATCAACGATCTCATATTTCATATTATCCCTGAGGTAATCAAATCCAAATTCGTTATTCGTTCCGTACGTTATATCTGCTGAATAGGCTTCCTTTCTCGAACACGGCCTCAGAAAATCCAATCTCTTATCAGAAGAAAAATATGATGGATCATAGATGAATGAACTATCATGCTGGATAGCGCCTATGGTAAGGCCAAGAAAGTGATAAATAGGACCCATCCATTGCGTATCCCTCTTTGCAAGATAATCATTGACTGTAACAAGATGTACACCTCTGCCTTCAAGAGCATTCAGATAGACAGGGAGGGTAGCAACAAGGGTTTTCCCTTCTCCTGTCTTCATTTCTGCGATTTTACCCTCATGGAGCACAATGCCCCCGAGTATCTGAACGTCAAAATGCCTCATATTGAGTTTGCGTCTGGATACTTCACGAACTACGGCAAAGGCATCGAACATAATTTCGTCGAGCGTTTCGCCTGCTTCAGGTCTTCTCTTAAATTCTTCGGTCTTATCTTTGATCTGTGTGTCTGAAAGACTGGCTATATGTGGCTCTCTTGAATTGATTTTTTCAACTATTGGCCAAAGTCTCTTGAGTTCACGATCATTTTTTGTCCCGAAGACTTTCTTCAAAATTGTTCCAACCATACGTATTTAAATATAATAGAATTAATGCAAAGAATGCAATGAATCGTGGAGGAAAACGAAAAACATTTTTCGAGTGCAAAGGGGAATGGTTCAGAAGAAAAGATTTACTGAGCAGAAATATGCAATTAATTGAATCTTCTGAGGCCTGCTAATGATTCTGTAGCCATGTTCTTCACCCACATGACCTTTACCCGTAGCTGTAACCCCCTTATTGAAAGATCTATGACATCTCCCTCGGATATGGGCGGAGGTCCAAAGATGTTGATACCAATCCCCCCTTCTGATAGGTCAGATATGAGTGCTTCAACATTTTGCCCCTCATGGGAAAGAACAACAGGAATTTCACTTCTGATCCGTTTTTCTTCCCTTCTTTCACGTCCATGTTCTCCACTGAAGAAGACGCCACAAAAGGGGCAAGCAGTAAATGCTATTGATGAAGAACTATATGAATCTTTTTTGCATTTTGGACATGTAAATTTTATCATCTGTTTTATCAATCATCTATAGCAAGTTTTGGGCCAAAGGAGTTTAGTTTTTAAATAATATTGATTTCAAAGGATATTTTAAAGTTGTTGCATGTATAAAGATAGATAAACTGTAAAATCTTCCGACACTAAACTGTCGGAAGATTTTACAGTTGCATCAAGCTTAGATCCACTTCTCAACAATCCCAACCAACCTCATTTGACACAAATAACCCCCATTTGCTTGACAGGGAGTATTCCTATGCCTTACTTTAATATTGAGAAATACAGCATAGTATCTTTTATATCTTTTCATTATTGATTGTGCGAAGGCTTTTTCTTATCAAAGGGGATTACGTAATTTAAGATGAATAGCCGCCCAACTGTTTTTTTTATTGACGACGAACCGAATGCCTTGAAGGTGATGGCTGCAGTTTTCAGCGATAGCTTTTTCTATAATGTGATAACAGCAAAGAGTTACAAGGAGGCGATGGATATCCTTGATAGTGGTGATAACATAGATGTAATAGTCACCGATGTTGTTATGACTGGTGGGAGTGGTTTTGATATATTTCATTACGTTAGGAGACACTATCCAGATATTCCGGTAATTTTACTTACAGCTTATGGCAATGTGGATTCCGCAGTGAATGCAATAAAAGAAGGGGCATTTTATTATCTCGTGAAACCCCCTGACTTTTCCCAGCTCAGAGTAATCATGGAAAAGGCAGTTGAGCAGAAGCGCCTGAGGTCTGAGATAAGTCTCCTCAAAAGTGAGATAACAGAAACATATAGCTTTTCGAATATCATTGGAAAATCCAATGAAATGAAGCGCATATTTCACCTTATAGAAACAGTAAGAGATTCAGATTTAAATGTCCTCATTACGGGGGAAACAGGGACAGGGAAAGAATTAGTAGCGAAGGCAATACATTTTAATAGCCATCGTAATGAAGGCCCTATTGTGACTGTCAATTGCACTGCTATTCCTCAAACACTCCTTGAATCAGAACTTTTTGGATTTGAACGGGGCGCATTTACCAATGCCTATGCAAAACATATTGGCAAATTTGAACGTGCAATGGGCGGAACGATTTTCCTTGATGAGATTGGTGACCTAAGCTTAGACCTTCAGTCTAAACTCCTGAGGATTATTGAGGAAAAGGAGATTGAAAGGATAGGGAGCACGAAAAAGATTAAACTTGATTTCAGACTTATAACAGCAACAAACAGAGATCTTCAGAAAGAGGTCAAAAGAGGGAACTTCAGAGAAGATCTCTTTTTTAGGCTTCATGTCATCCATATCAAGCTTCCTCCACTTCGTGAAAGGACGGAGGATATTCCCTTACTTGTAGCACACTACATTGAGAGCGCCTCAAAGCAAGAAAAGAAACATGTAACCTCTGTTTCTCCAGAGGCGATGGCTGCTTTTATAGAATATCAATGGCGGGGTAATGTGAGAGAACTTGGAAATGTTATCGCAAAAAGTGTACTGATATCAAAGGATGAGGTAATAACCCTGGATGATTTGCCAGTAGAGTTTAGAAGAATGCAAAGAAGAGATGAATTAATCCACAGTCCTTTATCAGAGGCTTCTCTGAAAGAGGTTGAACGGGAACTGATTATCAATACACTCAAAAAGGTTCATGGGAACAAGTCAAAAGCTGCAAAGATGCTTGGTATTACACGGAAATCCCTCTATACCAAATTAAAAAAATTCAGCCCGAAAGACTAAAACAGATA
>JAGUWT010000173.1 GCA_020062205.1 Thermodesulfovibrionales bacterium | reverse complement strand
TTATTATCCTTGATTTATGATATTGCTTCAATCCCTATTTGAACTTGCCTGTTCATTTACACGCTGTTATAACAACAGAAAGTTCAGAACAGATCTTGAGCGGTGGTCGTATCGCCGCATCCTGTGGAGCGATTAGTTATGCCGTCGCTAATTCTAATTTTTCTTTTGTGACAAGAGGCAACCTTATAGGAGCAAAAAACTTTTCAGGATACAAATAATCTTCGCCCGATTCATCAATTATCCTTATCTGATGATGCTTTTCAGCTACCCTGTCAATCAATACTTCGTAAAGTTTCCTTATCTCAAGCGATGACTCATAGCCTCTATTATTGACACAAATCATAAAATGTTTTCTCATAGCCTTCTCCTTATAAATATTTTTTGATTTTTATTTCTTTTTTCCCAATACCATGACCTTCGTACCAGTGAAAAGCGAGCAAGCAGGGTCAGGTCTTGCAATATCACTTTCTGCTATCCGCAATTATTCGTTTTACTTTTCTAAGCTGTTATATTGCAAGACCTGACCGTATGCCGTGTAGAACGTGTGACTTGTCTGTTAATCTGACATATCTATAGAGGGTCTAACTCAATCTACCACAATTTATTTCCTCATTTCCTGTAAATTACTTCGCCAGTTTTAGCAAATTGAGAAACAGGAGAAATTCCTCTATTACCTTGAAAGTTCCTGCCTTCTTATCCTTATTGTATTCCCATGAGCCTCGAGGCCTTCGATATCTGCAATTGTCTCAACAGTAGATGCAAGTTCCATGAAACCTGATCGGGTAAACTTTAGCAAGCTTGAGCGTTTGAGGAAATCATAAACGCCGAGAGGGGATGAGAACCTTGCTGTCCCGCCTGTAGGAAGGGTATGATTGGGTCCTGCTGAATAGTCACCTAATGCCTCAGGGGTCCACTCTCCAAGGAATATCGCACCTGCATTCTTAATCATGGGTAAAACATCCATCGGCTTTTCCGTCATAACCTCAAGGTGCTCTGGGGCGATATGGTTTGCAAGCTCTGTAGCTTCTTTAATATCCGTAGTGATTATTATCACCCCATAATTATCAAGAGACTTTCTTGCAATCTCTTTTCTCTTTAGATGAGCGAGTTGTTTCTCGATTTCCTTATCAACAGCATCTGCCAGCCTCTTTGAATCAGTGATTAATATGGCTGATGCAAGCTCATCATGCTCTGCCTGGCTGAGTAAATCAGCAGCAACAAATGCAGGGTTTGCTGAATCATCTGCAATAATCAATATCTCGCTTGGTCCTGCAATCATATCTATATCCACCTCTCCAAAGACCATCTTCTTTGCTAAGGCGACATAAATATTCCCGGGCCCTACAATCTTATCAACCTTTTTTATTGTCTTTGTTCCATATGCCATTGCCCCAATTGCCTGTGCACCGCCAATCCGATATACCTCTTTGACGCCGAGCAATTTTATTGAAGCCATGACATAAGGGTTTATCTCTCCTTTAGGCGTCGGGACACAGAGGGCTATTTCTTTTACGCCTGCAACCTGTGCAGGGATAACATTCATCAGGACAGTAGATGGATATGACGCCTTACCACCCGGTATATATACACCAACCCTTTCAAGCGGCCTTATTACCTGTCCAAGGAGATTATCTCCTTCAGAAAATGACCACGATGTCTCCTTCTGCATCTCATGAAATGCCCTTATCCTTTTTGCAGAGAGGTTGAGGGCCTTTATTACCTTCCTATCAGCCTTTTCTGCATATTTTGAAATTTCATCAGACCTTATTTCCAATCGTTTTATATCATGGGAATCAAAGGTTTTTGTGTATTTAAGAATTGCTCTGTCACCATTTCTTCTGACGTCATCAAGGATTGCCTTAACCCGTTGCTCAATTTCGCTACCGCTACCAAAGGCGCGCTCCCTCAGAGATTGAAAGAAGGCTATCACATCTTTATTTTTTCTTATCACTCTCATGTGAGATAATTCTAACCTTTAAGCTCTGATTATTCAAGGCTCTATATCCCAGAGCCAGTGATAGAGTTTCTATAAGCAGGATTTAGGTACATGTTCAATCAGGTCTTATAAAAAGTGTATAATTAATGCAAAAATCAAATGATATTGAGAAAAATAAGATGAGACTAAAGATTATTTTCATCCTCGTACTACTCTCTATTATCGTCGGCGTTTCTGCTGGGGGCTACATTGCACTCAGTAAAGGGGTCCCCTCTGTTGACGAGATAAAACAGTACAAGCCTGTTACAAGCACGAAGATATATGCGGATGACGATGTGCTCATAGGAGAACTGAAAAGCGAAAAGGGGATATTTGTACCAATACACAAGATTCCAGACCACATGATAAATGCTGTCATTGCAGTTGAGGATTCAAGGTTCTGGAGACATAAAGGCATTGACTACATTGCAATCGTAAGGGCACTTATTAAGGACATCCTTCATGCAGGATTAAAAGAGGGCGGAAGCACCATAACACAGCAACTCGCCAAGGTGGTATTCTTGACCCCTGAGAAAACCCTCAAAAGAAAGCTCAGAGAGGCAGCTCTTGCCATAAAGATAGAAAAGAACCTCGGCAAGAAAGATATCCTTGAGCTCTATCTGAACAAGGTCTATTTTGGTCATGGTGCATATGGTGTTGAGATGGCATCAAGGATATATTTTGGGAAATCAGTGAGGGATTTAACACTGTCAGAGGCTGCACTGATCGCCGGTCTCATAAAGGCACCTACATTATATTCTCCGTATAACGATCTTATAAAGGCAAGAGAGAGACAGATGATTGTCCTTTCACGTATGGAAGACGAGGAATACATCAAAAGATCTGAAAAAGAGAATGCATTAAAACAACCCCTTTTGCTTTCAAGCACAAGAAAAGGGATTGAGGCAAATAACTATTTCATAGAATACCTGAGAAGAGAACTTGAAGCGAAATATGGCGAAGAGACTGTATACAAGAAGGGTTTGATGGTATATACAACACTGGACAGGAATGCACAATTATCTGCTGCACGGGCATTGCAGCAAGGTCTCAGGGAACTCGATAAACGGAGGGGATGGCGCGGTACCCAGGAACATAAGAAGGATGTCGATATTGAAAAGGAGATGAAAAGCAAGGAGCTCTTAGCCACGACTATTCCGAATACAGGTGATATTTCTTCAGGGCTTGTTCTGAAGGTCTCAGAACGTGAGGCCATCATAAAGACGAGAGGCATTATAGGAAAACTTTTAATTGAGGACGCAAGATGGGCCTCAAATCTCATCGATTCCAAGAAAGGTACTCGTAAGGGTTTAAAGGATTTTAAGTTGACAAAGATCCTGAACCCCGGAGATATCGTAAAGGTAAGTATAAAAAGAATGTATCGTAATGATGTCAGGCTTTCACTTGAACAGGAACCCGAGGTAGAGGGTGCTGTTGTTGCTATTGAGCCACATACTGGTTATATCAGGACACTGATTGGCGGATACGATTTTGTAAGGAGTGAATTTAACAGGGCTATCTATGCAAAACGCCAGCCAGGGTCTGCCTTTAAACCGATTATCTATGCTGCTGCTATGGACCATGGCTTTACCCCGGCAAGTATTGTCGTGGATGAACCTGTAACCTACTACGGAGGACCAAAAGGTGAATGGAGCCCTGAGAACTATGACCACAAGTTCTATGGACAAACACGGTTGAGAGAGGCACTGACCTATTCACGAAATGTGGTCACGGTAAAATTGGTTGAGGCAGTCGGGATAGACAACGTAATAGACTTTGCGAGGAATTTAGGCATCCAGGGAGATATACCAAGAGACCTGACCGTTGCCCTCGGTTCGTTGAGTATCAGTCCTCTTGAACTTGCACTGTGCTACAATGTATTTTTAGACAATGGCATGAGGGTAAAGCCGATTGCAATCAAATATGTCACAGATTCAAAAGGAAGGGTTCTCGAAAGCAACGAGCCAGAGGCTCAACAGGTAATCAGTCCTGAAACTGCTTTTCTGGTGACCTCTATGATGGAAGATGTTGTACGATATGGAACAGGATGGAGGGCAAAGGCACTTGGTCGGCCTGTGGCAGGTAAGACGGGGACAACCAATGAATACAGAGATGCATGGTTTGTAGGATATACACCTGATCTGCTTGCTGCTGTATGGGTTGGGTTTGACGATATGAGACCCCTTGGCCCTCAGGAGACAGGAGCACGTGCAGCGTCTCCTATTTGGGTTTCGTTTATGAAAAATGTGAAGAGTGGAGAATCTCAGAACTTCCCTGTCCCGGAGGGAATAGTCAGCTATCCAATAGACCCGGCAACAGGACTTTTAGCAAAGGACGAAGCAGCGGCTATCAGAGAATTTTTTAAAGAAGGGACCGAGCCGAAACAATTTGCACCTTCTACTACGAAATGGAAGGTAAGGGAAGATCAATTAAACCTTAATTTTGATTAGGAGTTATTAAGGAGTTCATAAGTAAAACCACATAGTTTGTCATTCCCGCTTGTCGGGAATCTTTCCGAAAGAAGGATTGCGGACAAGCCGCAATGACAGAATTGAAGAGGAGAACATGATTAGTCCTGCAATCTTTAGAGAATATGATATTCGTGGAATCTGGGGGGATGACCTTTCAGAAGAGGCTGTGGAAAAAATAGGACAGGCATTTGCTGTTTATCTTAGGAACATCCTCCGAAAAGAAAAGATAAAGGTAAGCATTGGGAGGGATGTGCGATTGAGCTCTTTTCGAATATTAGAGGTGTTATCGCATAGTCTCCTTGATAGTGGTATTGATGTCATAGACATCGGCGTCTGTCCAACTCCCTTACAATATTTTTCCCTTTTTCATCTTCATATTGACGGTGGAGTGATGATAACCGGAAGCCACAATCCGCCTGCATTTAACGGAATGAAACTGAGCGTGGGGAAGGAGACGCTCTATGGGAAAAGGATACAGGATATATGGAAAATAATTGAACAGAATACCTATATCCAGGGAAAGGGGTCAGCGGAATCATATGAAATTATCCCTAAGTATATTGAGTATGTAAAGAAGAATATTCCTTCACTGAACAGGATTAAGGTGGTCCTTGATGCTGGAAATGGCACAGCAGGGCTTGTTGCCCCTCAATTGATAAAAGACCTTGGATGTGAGGTGATAGAACTGTATTGCGAACCTGATGGGAACTTCCCGAATCATCATCCTGACCCTGTAGTCATGGAGAATATAAAGGATCTCATTGCAACGGTTATATCCTCAGGCGCTGATATCGGTATCGGGTATGATGGAGATGCTGACAGGATAGGGGTTGTCAGCGATAAGGGCGAAGTGGTATGGGGAGACAGACTGATGATTGTGTTTGCAAAAGACATTATTGAAACACAGAAGGCAGAAGGCAAGCAGGCTCAACCACCGATCTTTGTTGGTGAAGTGAAATGTTCCCAGGTCATGTATGATGAGATACGAAGGCTCGGAGGAAATCCGATCATGTGGAAGGCAGGTCACTCGCTCATAAAGAGTAAGATGAAGGAGTCAGGTGCACTGCTTGGTGGAGAGATGAGCGGACATATCTTTTTTTCCGATAGATACTTTGGATATGACGATGCAATCTATGCAAGCCTGAGAATTCTTGAAATACTTTCCCGGAAAGGCAAACCATATTCTATAGAGAGCTTGCTCAGTGATGTCCCTAAGATGGTTTCAACGCCAGAGATACGATTCGAATGTCCGGATGATAAAAAATTCAAGATAGTCGAGAGGGCAAAGGAGGTGTTCAGGGACTACCCACTCTATGACATTGATGGTATCCGGATAACCTTTGATAAAGGATGGGGGCTCATCAGGGCCTCAAACACCCAGCCGGCTCTTGTGCTCAGGTTTGAGGCAAACGATGAAGCTTCTCTGCAAGAGATAAAGGAATTTGTTGAAGGGAAACTTAATACCGTAATAAGGGAGTTTGATTAGGTCTTCTTTACCTTTTTGGATAAAAAGACAACACACTCATCACAAGGCTTGCCTGCTCCCATCTGGCATCTCATTATGTTCAGCTCCCAGCAGGGCTTTGTCTTGTCAATAAATGCTGAGCACTTTACCTTTGTTTCATCTGAACATTCTGTTATCTCCCAGCAAGGGGCATAATCGAAGAGCTTTTTTATACCTTCAATGCTTATCTTTTTTTTATGAATGATATCTCTTAAGCATTGAAGCCATTTTATATCATTCTCTGAATAAAACCTGTTTTTGTTCCTCCTGGCAGGCTTTATCAATCCACGTTTTTCATAGAGCCGGAGCGTCTGGTCTGATGTCCCTATAAGCTCTGCTACTATTCCTATGGGATAGAGGGGAATATTCTTTCGCTCTTCTTCTGTAAATTCCTTTCTTGTCTTATCTTTTTTCATGTTTCTTCAGACATTTCTGTGGATAATATAATAACAACGACATGAAAACCTGTCTGTCATTCCGACTTGTTGAGTTACTGTCATTCCAGCTTGTCTGGAATCTTTCTGAAAAGAAGGATTCCGAACCGATCCCCGACAGGGCGGGGACAAGAGTCGGAATGACAAGCAGGGGACTGATCCCTGACAAACAGGGACAAGCCAGAATGACAG
>JAGUWT010000095.1 GCA_020062205.1 Thermodesulfovibrionales bacterium | reverse complement strand
ACCGGCGGATCTGCTAAAAGAGAACGCCCGATGCTTACCCTTTGTTTTAACCCCTTTGATAAAACCTGTATTTTATTATGACGATAAGGCAGTAAATTAAATTCTTTCAAAGTTTCTTCTATTCGTAAAAAAGGGATTTGAAAAAGACGGGCGAATAGTTTGAAATTGTATTCAACAGAAAAGAAATCAAAAAGGTTAGGCGTTTCCGGGACAAAACCAACCTTCCTTACCAGAGCCATCCTGTTTTTCAGATTGATTCCATCCACCAAAACTTCTCCGCTGTCAGGAAGGAGCCAACTGGCTAACATTTTTAGAAGAGTAGATTTGCCGGCCCCGTTGTGCCCGATAATGGCAATTAATTCCCCTTTTTCTACTTCAAAACTGGTTGGGAGAAGCCCTCTTTTTTCATTATAGACTTTTGTAAGATTATGAACCTCAATCAGCATGATATATCTCCATCTTTTTTACTTAAGTTGGCATCCATAGATTGACTACCATGACATTGTCATGAGTGGGGTGAGTGGGGCGGAGTCCCACACCTTTAGCGCATCAACGTAGCTGATAAGCACATGAATCGGTCTGAATATTATATTAGTCTTGCAACTACTATCACTAAAATTACCACAACTAATACTGCAATAATGAATCCCATTTCCCCCTCCTTTCTAAAATACTCTTTTATGTTCGTTTTGCTAAATACATAATCGCAAATACTAATACAACCACAACCAAAATACCGATGACTAATTCCATTTTCTCCTCCTTAAATTGATTTCCTTTTGTAGTCAAATTGCTTTGACATACTACAAAAACACCTTCATCCATACTTTACTCACCCGGAATGACGGCTACAGGCGCGTCAATCCACTTTTCTCTTCTTTCACTTGACGCCTTCACTGTTTTAAAAGAGAACCTATTATGGTATTGAAGAGCATTATGTGTGCCAGACTGTTGTTGACAGGACAGAAGTTTCTATGATGTTGAAAACATTGAAATTTCAGCGAAGACTACGACGGGGGAATGATACTTTGAAAGGTGCCGTCTTCTGATATATCAGGAGTCTCCTGATATATCAGGCATTTCTCTTTTTTCTTTGGATGCCCAGTCTCTGCATCTTCGATTCAAGCGTCTTTGGATTGATGCCTAAAATCTCTGCTGCACCGTCCTTGCCGCTTACCCGCCATCCCGTGGTGTTCAGAGCCTCGATAATGTGCCGTTTCTCTACCTCTTCGAGAGTCCCGGACTGGTCTGCACCTGACTGTGCAATCTTTGGTACATCCGCATGAAGCACCGGTCCTGTGGTTATGATCATCGCACGCTCAATAATGTTCCTCAGTTCCCTTACGTTGCCCGGCCAGGGATAGGCTTGCAGGGCTTTAACGCCCTTCTGCGGTATTGATTCGATCCGCTTGCCCATCCTCTTGCTGAACTCCTGTACAAAAGACCATACGAGCGGCAATATGTCCTCCCGGCGCTCACGAAGAGGCGGCACGGTAATCTGAAAAACGTTCAAACGGTAGTAAAGGTCTTCCCTGAACCCGCTCTCGCTGACCAACCTGGCAAGATCGCGGTTCGTCGCCGAAATGATTCTGACGTCGACCTTCACGGTCCGGGGGCTGCCCAGGCGCTCAAACTCGCCGCTCTCCAGTATCCGAAGCAGCTTGGCCTGGAGTTCCATCGGCAGGGCGTCGATCTCATCCAGGAAAATCGTTGAGGCATCCGCAAGCTCAAAACGGCCTGATTGCTTCGACAGCGCGCCAGTAAAAGCGCCCTTCTCGCGGCCGAACAGTTCACTTTCGATGAGGGTCGGCGGCAGGGCGGCACAGTTGATTTTAATCATAAGCCGCCCCTTGCGGGAACTCAGGTCATGGATCGCATGTGCGAGTAATTCCTTTCCTGTGCCTGTCTCCCCCTGGATCAAAACCGTCGAGTCTGTCTGTGCAACTTGCTCTATCTGCTTCAAAACGGTACTGATCGCTTCACTGTTGCCCACGATATCCTTATGTGAGTGTATCAGATTAATTTCTTCCCGAAGGTAGAGATTCTCCTCACGCAATTGGTTTTTTAACTGCTTGATTTCTTTGAGCGTTTCCCGCAGTAACTCCTCTGCCTTCTTGCGTTCCTCTATTTCCCGCAAGAGCTGCTGGTTTGCTTCGACCAAATCTTCAGTCCGTTCCTTCACGCGCAGGTCCATCTCATCATATGCCTTCCGGAGCGCCTCCTCTGCCTTCTTGCGTTTGGTTGCTTCTGCTTCCAAATCCTCAATACGCTGATGCAGTTCTGCTAATTCATTTATAAGTTGCTCTTTTGTTTTGTCTTTATATTTCATATTTATTTTTTTATTAAAAAATTGATTGTTTGTCAATTATTTTATAGATATTAAAAGACAACAATATTTCAATGAATTTTAGGGGAACTGCTCCACCCCGGAGTTCGTTGTATCAGTGAAGCTCCCTGATCCATTGCCAAGCCGCACAGAAACATTGTCGTCATACATATTGGCCACAACCAAGTCAGGATATCTGAGTATTTTTGGTCCATCAATAATCTCTTTCCATTTCTAAGAACATTTCTTCCATCTCCCTATCAGAATCAAGCCGTATCTAAAATCTTTAATGTCTTGAGTCTTTTCGGATGTTTGAGTTTTCTTATTGCATTAGCCTCTATTTGTCGTACCCTTTCACGCGTAATAGAGAGATGTCTTCCTACTTCATCGAGAGTATGATTTCTCTCATTTCCAATACCAAACCTCATCTTTACTACCGTCTCCTCTTTAGGAGAAAGGGCATGAAGGACCTTTAATATTTGTTCGGACATCATATTTTTCTCTGCATTCAAATACGGAGAAAGAACGGTATTGTCACCAATAAAATCTTCCAGTGTTAAATCATCGTCCCCTATCGGGGTTTGAAGGGTTATCGGATACTGAATCGCCCCTAAAACTTCATCGACTTTCTTTACAGGGACTCCTAATCTTTTAGCAATTTCTTCTGTTCTTGGTTCCCTGCCGAGATGCGATATCAGTTCTCTGGAAACCTTGATAATCTTGCCATATAGTTCTGTTATATGGACAGGGAGTCTAATCGTTTTTACCTGATTCATAAGAGCCCTTATAATTTTCTGCCTTATCCACCATGTCGCATAGGTACTGAATTTGAACCCTCTTTTGTAATCAAACTTATCTACAGCTTTTATAAGACCGATATTGCCTTCCTGAATGAGGTCAAGTAGAGAAAGGCCTTTTCCTATATAGTATTTTTTAGCGACATACACAACGAGTCTCAGGTTATGGATTATTAATTCATGCTTCGTTTTCGTAACAAGCTCCATTGCTTTTGTGATTCTTTCATAGTTCTTTTTTAATATATCAATTGTCATTCCTGTCTCTGATTCAACATGCTTATTTTCAGCCTGACCGTCTTTTGTAGTGAAATCTATCTTCTCTTTTCCATCTGTTAAACCGTTCAAATCCTGTAACGTCTCATATCCCGAAATCTTTCCCTTATTATCTCCCCTGCTCATCATAAGATCATCGAGTATTTCCAGGGTCTTGCTTAAGGCTAGATCTTGTTTTTCTTCTTCTGTATTATCTAAATCATCTTGCTCTCTGTGATCTAAGCCTGCTTCGATTTTCACGTATAAGGGCATTGCCATTACCGTTGCTTTTAGAACCTCTTTTCCTTCTTCCAGTTTTTTTGCAAGCTCTATTTCCTCATCTTTTGTAAGTATCGTAATATCTCCCATAGAGTGGAAATATGCCTGAATAAGGTCTTCTGTCTTTTCATCTTCATCTTCATCTTCATCTT
>JAGUWT010000010.1 GCA_020062205.1 Thermodesulfovibrionales bacterium | reverse complement strand
GATTTTAACCCTAATTACGCAAGGGTATCCTCAAAAAATAAACTTTTACCTTTTTGAAACTCAAAAATGCCTTCATCGGCATCATGAAGATTGCTATCAACATATATCCAGACAAGGTAACCCAATCTTTTATAAAAAATCATATTAAAAACCCTTCTGAAAGACAGACCTCTCCCTTGAATGTTTTAATTACAGTAGCCTACTACCTTTAGAGATAGGCTAATCGCTCCCTCATTCTTAAATACCTGTCTTTGTAAAGATAATCCTCTGCAAGCTTTAATATCCTTTGCCTTCCACTTTCCTTCAGTTTCCCAGCTATAGTGAAAAACATCTTCCGTATGCTCCTTATACTCATACGAAAGCTCCCCATCTCCATAACTTCTGTCTGAAACATAGAGATAAGATTATACGCTATCATCTTCAACTGAAGGGCTGCATAGTTAGCATAAAACTCACCTGTCGGTATCTTGTCTATACCAAATCCATATTTGGCTTCTTTTATCCGATTCTCCACCGTCCCTCTGTTATTGTAAAATCCATAGATGTCATCCTCAGCCCAGTTAAGATTCGTTACAAACGCTACATAGTTATAATTGAGTTCGTCAAAAAAGCTGCCCTGTGTCCCTCCATCATCTCGCCACCTTATGATGACAACGCGCCTACTTTTGCTCCATCTCCCTGCCTTGTATGTTATTGATGCAACCTCTATCTCTCGTGAACTGCCTATTATCTTCCTCCATCTCTTTACCCCAAATATGTTGAGCTTTAATGGGTCAAAACATCTTACTTTCCCTACATATCCCCAGCCGAGTTCCTCTGCCTCCATGTAGTTTTCCTCTGAGTCAAATCCTTCGTCAAACCTCGCCAGTACCTTACCTTTTCCCTTGAGTTTCTTGTATCTTTTTACAATGGAGCCCATTGTCTTATCTACTTTCTCCATAAATTCAACACTTCCGGTCGAGGTGTGCACATCCCCGCTTCTTAAGATGCTGTCTATGTGTAAGCCCTCTGTTGCTTCAAAACACATCAGAGGATTTAAACTTAGCCTGCCAGGTTTCTTCGGATTATATCCACAGGTTGCACCCTCTTGCTCACCATAGACAATCTCTACTGTGGAGTTAAAGTCATATACTACATTGTCACGCTTATTCTTCAGCTTCTTCCTTATGAGTCTTATGTCGGCTGCCTTTAGCCCATTTATCCCTGTTTCATCCTTAAACCTTTTTATATCCTTGTTTAATATCGTATAGTCAGGCAGCTTTTCAATTCCAAGCTTCTCTGTTATCAGATTGTCATGCTCAAGCATCTCAAAATGTTTCGTCCTGTCCATCCCTAAAATGTATCCGTCTATAAGACACCTCAATACAAAAGGAAACTCATAGGTAGACCATTCCGCCTTCCTTATATCTATGCATTCACCTAAAATAGCCTCTACTCTCTTTGCCTTTATAAAATCAGCCAAAAGATTATATCCTCCAAATACTGTTGCATTCTTGAGTGTAAATTCCTCTTTTATATTTCTGGTTGTATCAGGCTTCCTCTTATGGTATATTGTATTTACATTCACTTTTTAAGTGCTCCTTTCTGTGGTAAGATTTTATGTTACATAAGTTTTTATACCGCAGAAGGAGCACATTTTTCAAGGGTTTTTATGCAATTGTTCACTATTCAGCAACATCTTAAAATCTAACCCTTGCGTAATTTGGGTTTAAATCTTGCATCTTCAATATCATCAAGGTTTTCGATGCTTGAGAGATGAAATTTATCTATAACCTGTCTTTCCTCAGGCTCCATCCTGTTTGCCCTTTCAGTATTAAACCAGATGAGCCATTGAAAATTTGAAGTGGTAAAGTATTTCGCCTTTCTTTTATTTGCCTTTTCCCATGCAGGTTTTTTTAGTTCTTTTTCATCGAAGGGGCTGAAATAGGGGGGCTTCAATTCAATGAGGCATAATACTCTCTCGCTTCTTGGACTTTCAAAGATGATAATATCAGGCTGCTTTCTGTCAGCACTAACGGTTTCTTGTTCAGCAATATCAAGGGAAAGATTCTTTTCTTTGATTATCTGATTTATCCATTCAATAAATTTCTGATTTGCAGTACGTTCAGTCTTATGAATGGTTGTATCAAATACTGATGCTTTAAAAATCTCTGTTTTGGTCTTGCTCGAAATTTTGCCTAATCTTTTACTTTTCATATTCTTTTAATACTTGATTAACGATTCTCCTTGCAACCCCAAATGCTGCTGCAATCCTTATAATCTTTACATCTTAATCGATGGGAGGGAATCATTTCTACCGGATGTTAATAGGAGAGGCAGAATCAGGCTTACCAGATGTACATATCAGGAACGCTACCGAGGGGTAATTATCCTTGTTCGACTTGATATTGATGGACAACTTCATACCAATCCTGAAGTTGATAATGTTCCCTCCCTTTCTAATAAATTTCTTGGCACAAAAGATTTTTATAGAACATTAGAAGACTTTTCAGCTAACTAAATCATTTTTCTTTTCTGGGACATCTGAATAAACAATGTGAAAGGTATTACCGTCATAGTTTGTGTCGATCAGGACTGTATCAATCATAGACCTGAAATCAGGTATTTTTACTTTAAAGAGTTTATTGTCTATATTGAACCGTTCTATTATTGTTGGTGATATAAAGTCCTTTATCTCTATGATCACCTTACCGTTTTTTCTTTTTATATTAACCTTTGCTTCCGCTGGCTTGTGGATTAAGAAACTACCATACTTCTTGTCTGTTTTTAGTTCAATTACAAACTCCTTGCCAGAAAGCCCCTTACTTTAGTGAGGGGATGAATGGCTATTTGTTTTTGACAATATTCTATTTTTAAGGTAATATTATGTCTATGACTAAGTCCCTTAAATATCGTCTTTTTCCTACTAAAAAACAGCAAAGACTTCTTCAGGAACAGTTGAATGAATGTCGTTGGCTCTATAATCATTTCCGTGAACAGAGAAAGACCTCTTGGGAACAAAATAAAAAGTCTATTAGTTATTTTGACCAATGTAAATCTATCGTCGCTCTGAAAAAAGAAAGACAATCTCTTAATAATGTTTATTCTCAAATCCTGCAAAATGTAGCAGATAGAATTGATAAAGCATTTCAAGGTTTCTTTCGTAGAGTTAAAACAGGTGAAAGGAAAGTTGGTTATCCACGTTTTAAGAATTTTGACAGATATGATAGTCTGACCTATAAGCAAGCGGGTTTTGGCTGGAGTATAGAAGATAATCGCCTTAACCTTTCTAAAATAGGAAGTATTAAAATTAAACTGCATAGGTCTATTATAGGGATTCTCAAAACCTGCACCATTAGAAAACAAGCAGGCAAATGGTATGCTTGTTTTGCCTGTTCGACAGAACCAAAGCCACTTAAAAAATCTAAAAAGGCAATTGGAATTGATGTCGGACTTAAAAGCTTTGCTACACTTTCCAATGGTGAGAAGATAGATAATCCCCGTTTTTTCAAGACAGACCAAAAGGCTCTTGCAAAGGCTCAAAGAAAATTGTCTAAACAAACTAAAGACTCTCTTGAAAGAAAAAAGGCTAAAAAGGTTGTTGCCTACATTTACGAAAGAATTACTAATAGAAGAAATAATTTTTGTCATCAAATTGCCAGAAAGATTGTTAATCGCTTCGGTATAATTTGTATTGAAAAACTTAACATAAAGGAAATGCAAAATAATAACTGGCATAGTCTTAATAGGAGTATAAGTGATGTTGCCTGGGGTCAATTTGCTAATATATTGTCGCACAAAGCGGAAGATGCTGGTCGGCAATTTGTAGCAATAAATCCAAGAGGCACAAGTCAAACCTGCAGTCAATGCGGTTCTATCGTTAAAAAGAAACTGTCTGACTGCTGGCATAATTGTCCTGTTTGTAATTGTCATCTGCATAGAGATTTCAATGCCTCTCTAAACATTTTGAGATTGGGACTACAATCTCTTGGTATCCAATCCATAGAAGCCCCCGACTTTAGTCGTGGGGAGTAGTCACCGTCCCAATATTTATCCTTACTTTCGGGGCATCAAATGTATATTCTTTCGTTGCAATTATTTGAATTATCTGGGAGTCATCTCTATAACATAGACCTTTCAGCGCATCCTTAACTGCTTTAATTAAATTATCGAGGTCGGGTTTTTTGACATGATGGGTTACTTTCTTGGGAAGCGTTTTAGGTCTTGAAAAATAAAAGTTAAGTTTTAGTTCAATTGCCCCTTCGAGGAATTTTGGCCTTTGAGATAGCACTTGCAATCTAATATCCCGTTTCCATTTTTTTGACTTTGACGGCTCATATGTTCCTACAATACTACCCCTCCTGAAAAAACGGGGTCTACTCTGAGCAACCGGGTTGCCAAAAACCTCAAATATCATAGTTATATAATTTTCATTTTCATCTATACACCCCCGGTCTTCTTCTCCCCGCCCCGCTTGTTCTGCCTCCATTGCTGCCAGGAGGCGTCTTTCTTCTTCTGCCTTTTCGGCTTCATATCTCAGACGGTTTTCCTCTATATATCCTTGGCCTTCTTCTTTATCTGCGGGCTCACCACCCATTTCATGCATCTCTTCCATTTTTCACCCCCTTTCCTTGAGGTTCACAACTTTTGTTCCTTTTGCTTGAGAACAGACTGCCCTTACGGGGCAATAATTTTCACACCTGTTGTAACTCCCCTTACGCTCAACCACAACAAAAGCCTTGTCCGTTTTAGCAAGATTTTCAGCCTGCCAAGGATTATCAAATACCCTATATGCCTTCTGGTTATTTTTCTTCATTACAGCCCATGAAGAGGGTCTGAGCCACCGCTCTTCATCGCTACATTGTGGATTTTCTATCCTGTGAGCCTCAAGTCTTGCCCTGATGTACCTTTCCTGTCCGGGAGTCGGCCACAGGGGAACCTGAACGCTTTGAAAGGGTATTCTGGGATAACTCATGTCTTGGAGGGCCTTGGAATTTTGCCAATCCCGCAGAATAGCCCGGACCCACAACTCTTTTACAGGCTTGCCGAGCCTACTAAACAGCCACGCATAGACGTTCAACTGCTCTTCCCATTCCTTTTTCGTTTTGCCATCTTCCAGAAGGAAACTGTAGACGCTTGTTACCTTATAGTCTTCCACCCTCTCTTGGTGATAGAGGTCAGATTTCCCTACGAGCCTGACACCCTCAAAATCAACTATCAATTTTCCCTCAACAGTAGAGCCAGGCGGAGCTGCCATATCCAGCACCTTATGACACGCCTGCCCGAATAGTGCCCATAATCGCTCAGAGGCGTCAACACTGAGTTCACGCCAATGTCTAATTTTTAGCAGTCTCATCCGGGGCGGGTTGACCAAGTCTGTAACACTGTATCGCCCTTCCTCAGGTGCATAATTATAGACAGATATAGCCCGGATGATAGCTTCGGGGAGATCATACTTGTTTGTAATTTCCATTACCATACTCCTTTCTTAAAATGGATTCAGTTCAGAATCTGAACTTACCAAAAGTTCTTCCTCAGGTAAGGGCTCAACATCAAACCCATAAAATTGTGCAGAGCGTGGAACAAATTCAACAAGTTCTATTACCTGAACAGCGTTCAAATACAAACTTATGCCCCCCCCAAAAGCAACATAAGTATTTTCCGTATACGCAACTTTTACTTTGCTGCCGTTGCCTACACTGGCTTTTATTTCTCGCCCATAAGTATCAAAAATGGGCGGTTTAAACTTGTCGGAGGTCCTAAACGTAATGTAATATTTCCCTGTTGGCTCATCGGTGCTATCAAGTTCTCTTTTTATAGGGTTTCGCTTCTTGAGGGGCTCGCCTGTCCTTTTATCGATCTGCACTGGCAACACCTTGAGCTTGCCAGTCAAATCCTCTAACCACTTCACCCATTCGGGATCTTTGGGATCAAATACTACGTCTATCTGATATTTTGGATCTCCCACGGACTTACCGTCAATCACTGTTTGTTTCGGTGTTACCAGATGCGCCCATTTAGCCTTCCCTGTAGGAGTTATACGTTTTTCTTTTTCGTTCATTTATTCAACCTCCTCTAAAGTTAACATTTCTTCTTTTGCTTTTCCCCTCGCCACTTCGAAAATTTCTCTTATTCTATTGAGAACAAACTGGATGTCATGTGTATAATCCAGGTGGTGGTATTGCATTTTGGCAATATAACTCTCAATCTCTTCTATTTCAAACCCGATGGCGTGCCAATCTACTAACTTCGCTGCCCGCTGTTCTATCCGTTCTGATATCGGTCGAGTAGACATCTTTTCAACCTCCTTTATTTAGTTGTTAATACCCCTCACAGAACCGTGCTTGAGGTTTTCCCTCACACGGCTCTTCAAGAACACATCCTCTCAATACATTTACTTCCTCTTATAAAAAGCGTTCCGTGTCTTATTTCACCACCTTCCAATTTACCACATACAATTTTGTCTTCTCCTTTCCTGATTCTTCCCCACATTTTGATGCCTGCAAATATATAAAACTTTGCTCGAAGGGTTGTTTTGCAAACGATCCATAATTGAGCAAGAATAGAGCTTTCTGACTCTATAGATTTTCCTGCCCTTATGAAACCCCCTGATTCCAAACCTCCCGCTCTTATAAAACTTCTTGACTCCAAAAAGCTTCCTGTTCTTATTGAGCCCCCTGCCTCAATAAAGTTTCTTGACTTCGTAGATGTTCCCGTCTCTATGGATCTCCCTGCTCTTATGAAACTCCCAGAATTTACAAAAATGCCCGCCTCTATAAAATCTTCTGCTTCTATTGAGCCCTTTGCGCTTATAAAACCCCTTGCATATATGAAGCCCCCTGATTTTATAGATCCTCCGACCCCTATAGAATCCCCCACTTCTATAGAGCCCCTTGTCTCAACAGAACCTTTTGACTCCATAAAATTCCTTACTTCTATAGAACCTTTTGACTTTATAGAGCCGCCTGCCTGTATAAAATCCGCCGACTTTATGGAACCGCCTACCTCCACAGATTTACCCACTGTCAAAGAATACCCCGCACAATAGATATCCCCCATAACTATTAGGCCTTTTTTCACCACTAAGTCTTTTGTGAGGATCAAATCATCCTCCACAATTACTTCTCCCTCTATTTTCTCTATTCCCTCCATCTTCATTTTACACCTCCTTTCTGTCATAAGATGCACCCTACACGGTCAACCATAACGACCATATTATCCGTACGGATTATGCACACAGCACCGGCGGTATGCACAATAGTGTCGACCTGGATACCAACTTGGTCTTGGTAACCCTCTTTTGACGTCTCAAATTGTTCTGTTGATAGCATTTCCACCTCATTTCGATTTTTGTTTCTGTGAAGCCCCCACGACTTCCTTGGCCATCTCGATAACAAGAGCTTTGAGACTCATTCGCTTTTCAGTTGCCAAGGCTTTGAGGGCCCAATGTATGTCTTCTGGGAACTTCTTTACGATTAGTGTCATTTTTTTTACCTTCTTTCCTTACTTACGGGCTTTTTCCTCCACTGAAATTCAGGAAACTCCTCCTGGGTTCTCCACGGAGGGCAACCCCATTTCCTCATTAGCGTGTATGCTTCCTTTGAGGCAGAAAGGTGTACTTTTCCGCCTCTATCTTTCGACTACCGCTGTCCGGTTTTCACCTCCTTTCCTATTTCTTTCCGACGGATACACATATCTGGCATCATTATCATCCCAGATAACTTCCTGATGTGTATCTGCAAGTTCTTGCACACTTTCATCCACTACCTGGGGCCAGGAGTACCAGCCAAACCCTGTGAATCTTCCATCTATTACCGGGTTGGTGTACCTGGTCAGTATTTCCTCGCTCTTCTTCCATACACCGTACTGGTCAATTGCTTCTCTCGTACTGTACACAAGATGAGCGACCCGTTGTTTCTTCTTCTTTTTTCCTGACTGAGTAGGCACCTTTTTCACCTCCTTCCTCTAGCGTTATGTTCTGCAGTTTTGACTCTGACCACGGCGCCTTTATTTTTTTGGCTTCTTCCCGTGCGAGCTCTCCCGCTTTTCTGTTCCTGATTTTTGGTAGTTTTAGCTACCTTTGCAAATAATATAGCATAGGTCGCCAAAAATGTCAAATTGTTTTTTTTAATATCATTATTAACAATGGTAATAATGGTAATTCCGATTACCTTTGCAGATAATATAGCATAAGTCGCCAAAGATGTCAAATTGTTTTTTGTTATAAAGTTATAAAAATTATTAATTGCCATTTTCAGATGAAAAGGGGTATAACTAATAGAATGGAAACGGTAGGCAGCACAATAATCATGCCAGGCATCCGTTTCATCCGGTGCGAAGGCCGAAAAGGCCGTAGAGGCCTCGGCAGGTTGTACCACGAAGCAATTTTGACCCGAGACGGAACGCATAAAACGATAGGATGTAATAAACTGGATACTTCAGGGTTTTGTTCGGGGCACGAAATGAGCGTGAAGGAATTTTTGAGAGAGTACTGTTCTGGGAGTATGAAAGAAAGGTAGTGCTCGGGAAAACTGATGTTGACAAATTCTCCAGAATATGTTAACATTATTCTATGACAAAATTATTAGCTGCAAGAATTAACCCGTGGATTGATTTCAAAATCAGAAAGTTAGCCCAAGAAAACAACTATCAGTTGGGTGTCCAGCTTGAAATAGCCCTGAGTTCGTATCTTAATTCCCTTGATATTCCGCAACAGAAAATTGAAGAGTGGCTAAAAGAATACAAAAAAAACGAGACAGAAAAAAATGAGATGGATTAAGTGGTATCCGGTCGACTGGCTGCACTCTACATGCCGGGACGAGCTAACACCGGCGGAAAGAGCAACTTTTCACGACTACACCTGCCTTGCATCACTCAGAGAGCCATATGGAGAGTTCACATATTCCTCAATTGAAGCCCTTTCAAGACAACTTAACACCCCTGTAGATATAATTATAGCAACAAACGAGAAATGTCAAAAATATAACCGCATCATTATTACACCACATAATGAAGGTTATTGCGTTAAGATTCAAAAATACTTCAAGTATCAAGCGAAAACAACCCTCCCCAAACCCTTAATTCAAGCCGATGTTAACAAAATTTCAAAAAAACCAAAAAAATCGTCAACAAAACTTGGAAGCAGACTAGATAAGATAAGACTAGATAAGACTAGAAAAGAAAAGAATACTATATATTCATCATCTCACGATGATGAAGAGAATATTCATTGCCTCAGAAACAAAAAAAGGGATAATCTTCCTTGGAAGCAAGAGCCAGAAGATTTTCAAGGTTTCTGGAAAGCTTATCCCAGGAAGGTAAGTAAGGTAGATGCGAGACGGCTCTGGCAGAAATTGCAGCCTACCCCTGAACTGGTGGATGAGATTTTGAGAGCCCTGGAGATTCACAAACAGTCCGAGCAGTGGAAAAACAGGCAATATATACCGCATCCCTCTACTTGGCTTAAGCAGCGACGGTGGGAGGATGAAGTTGTGAGACAGGAATCTGAGTATTTTGGTGAATCTGATAAGATAATGCTGTGATTTTAGATTTTATAATTTGGGAGGTGAGGGAAGTTTATGATCGGAAAAACTCTTTATGATGGGAAGATTAAAGAATTGATAGATTTGACAGGAATTAAACTTACCAGTAAGGTGGTAGAGGCTATCTATGAAAGAATATGTTGGAGTTATGAAGACGGCGATTTATTAGAAGCGGTTGATAGAATTATTGATAGTTCGGATAAGTTCAGTTATTTTCTTTTGAGAAAAAGTTTGAACGATGCTGCATGCAAAAGGCGAGAAGAAGAAGCTTTGCAAATAAAAAAACAGGAAGAGCTGGAGAGCAAAAAGTTTTGGCGGGAAAATTACAGTTATATTGAGCAGGGTATTTGTAATCGTAAGTGTGTCAACTGTGAAGTGGTTTATTGCG
>JAGUWT010000022.1 GCA_020062205.1 Thermodesulfovibrionales bacterium | reverse complement strand
CTTTCTTTCATCAGGCTTACTTTCATTTCTCGTAATTCTTCCAGTACTTGCAAGGCAGGTTGAAAGCCAACTTCTCCAATTGCCCATGCTCCCAGTCCAAGGATTTCCGTATCGTTACTCTCGAATACTGCCAATACTTTATCCTTAAAAAATTCTACAGAATCGGTTATTCTCCTCCCCATGCGACCTATTCCCCATAGACACCCTCTTATAAGAGGCGGTTCTTCGATAGAATACGCAATCATCATACTCCCGTATGGGTCGATTAATTCAGGAATGTTTACAATAATTTCAGCTATATAATAACCTATTTCCATTTGTCACTCTATGAGTGCTATACTTACCGATTATAATTCAGGAGTTGAACATGTTTAACATACGGATGCTATTACTCTTATTCAGTCTTGTGACGTTTTCAGGGGTTCTTTTTGCCCAGGAATTACCTGTCATCAAATCAATAGAGATAAAGGGGCTGAAAAGGTTTGAAGAGAGTGCCATAAAACCGAAGATTACCCAAAGAGCAGGAGAGACAATATCTCAGGATAAAACAAGTGAAGATATCAAAGCCATTTTCAAGATGGGATACTTCGATGATGTAAGGGCTGAGATTGAACCATTTGAGGGTGGTATAAAGCTTATCTATGTCATACGGGAGAAACCAACGATTGTAAGAATAGAATTTCAGGGGAATGAGGAGTTTGATGACTCCAAGTTAAAAGAAAAGATTACCATAACGACTGGCGCAATTGCTGATGAGGTTTTGATTCAGGACAATGCAGACAAGCTCCGGACATTTTATGAAGAAGAAGGCTACTGGTTATCGAGTATCGTTCCTGTGATAAAAATGATCAATCCGAATGAGGTTAGCCTGACCTATCAAATAGTGGAAGGGCCAAAGGTCAAGATCAAGAAGATCCATATCGAAGGGACCAAAGCGTTCTCAGAAGGTGAGATAAAAAAGCTAATAGATACCAAGGAGAGGTGGTTTTTTTCGTTTCTTACAGGATCTGGTTATTACAAAAAAGACCGCATGGGTTTAGATATAGAAAAGATAAGGGATTTTTATTTGAATGACGGGTTCATTAAGGTTGCGGTAACTGAACCGGAAGTTCATCTCACAGACAATAAAGAAGGGATGATGATAACCATACGGATTTCAGAAGGTGAACAATACAAAATTTCCTCAATTGAATTTTCGGGGAGCAAGGTTTTTGATGATCTGGCAATACAGAAAAGGATTACCCTGAAACCTGACACCCCGTTCAGCAGGGAGATTCTCAGGAAGGACGTCTTTTCAATATCTGAACTCTATTCAGAGAATGGATATGCAATTACAACGATTACTCCTGATCTGATACCTGATGAGGGCAAGAAACTGGTAAAAGTACTCCTGAAGATTGACGAGGGAGATAAATACAGGATAGGGAGAATTGAGATTTCAGGCAATACAAAAACAAGGGATAAGGTAATAAGGAGAGAGGTAAGGCTTGATGAGGGGGATGTCTTTAACAGCGCTCTTCTGAAGAGAAGCTATGAAAGGATTAATAACCTTAATTTCTTTGAGAATGTTGATTTAACCCCGAAACCGCGACCAGAGGAAAAACTGTTAGACCTTGACATTAAGGTAAAGGAGAGGCAGACAGGCTTTTTAAGTGTCGGCGGAGGTTACAGTTCTATTGATAGATTTATCGCAATGATTGATCTCACACAGGGGAATCTCTTCGGGGGTGGTCAGTTTATTAAATTCAGGGGAGAATTTGGTGGAAGAAGCACATTATATGAGATATCTTACAAAGATCCTTGGTTCCTGGATAAGCCTGTCTCTTTTACCACAAGTATTTACAGGACTACGAGAAAATACATAGATTATGAAAAGAAGGCGACAGGATTTGGAGTTTCCTTTGGTAAGAATTTTTCAGAATACTGGTGGGGTGATTTAGGATATAACCTTGAGACTGCAACAATCTTTAATATAGCGGAAAATGCTCCCAATATAATAAAAGAGCAAGAAGACACCCGGGTAACAAGCAGTATCACCCCTTCTATTGTGAGAGATTCAAGGAATAATTATCTCGACCCGTCAAGGGGGTCAAGAAATTCTCTCTACATTACATATGCAGGCATTGGAGGAACGAATTACTTTTTGAAGAGTGGGGTTGATTCCGCCTGGTATTTCCCGATCTGGAGTTCAGCGTTTATGATGAGAGGCAGGTTCGGATATGCTACGGGTATCTGGGGTAAGGAACTTCCCTTATATGAGAGATTTTATGTTGGTGGTATATATACAGTAAGGGGATTAGGATTTGGTGAAGCAGGACCACGGGATATAAATACCAGAGATGTCATAGGAGGTACAGAAGAACTCATTTTCAATACCGAATATATTTTCCCTCTTGTGAGTGAAGTCAGGCTCAAAGGCGTGTTGTTTTTTGATGCAGGAAATGCCTATGAATCATTTAAAAAATTTGGCACTCTCAGGTATACTACAGGAGCAGGCGTGAGATGGATTTCTCCTATTGGCCCGATAAGGCTTGAGTGGGGTTATAATCTTGACATGAGGCTTGGAGAAAGCAGGAGCAGATTTGAATTCACATTTGG
>JAGUWT010000177.1 GCA_020062205.1 Thermodesulfovibrionales bacterium | reverse complement strand
TAAGTCGTGTCTCTGCCTCGATACAATCAAAACCAAATCTTCCATAGGCGCAGATATATTTTTCAGCAGAACCGGCTGATGCCCCTGAACTAATCTTCTGTATCCTGCCATCTTTCGTGCTTACGGTGATATCACAGCCATTTCCACATAAAAGACATACAGAATTTACTTTTTCATACTCCCATTCTCTCCCTTTGCGCCATCTGTCTGACTCAAGCAGGGCATTGACAGGACATGCATCAACACAGCTCCCACAAAAGGTACATCCTGATTCCTGAAGTGGTTTGTCATTCGCAGTAACAACCTTTGATTCAATCCCTCTTCCCATGAAATCAAGGACATTCGTCCCCTGTTCCTTGCAGACCCTGACGCACCTGCCACACAGAATGCAGTATTCAGTGTCTCTCTTGATAAAGGGATTCGCTTCATCTGTTGGATATCCTAATTTCTTTCTTGTAAATGATGATCCCTTGAGCTCAAAATCATACGCATATTTCTGAAGGTTACATATACCTGCCTTCGTACAGGTCATGCAATCAAGCGGGTGCATGGAAAGGATAAGATCTATAACAAATTTTCTGATTTCTTGAATCTCATCAGTCTTCGTATTGACAACCATTCCTTCTTTAACCTTTGTATTGCAAGCTATAACAGGAGCCTTCAGCCCTTCCACCTCAACAAGACACAGTCTGCATGCACCGATACCCTTCATCCCCTTGAGATAACAGAGGTTTGGTATATGAATGCCACCAAGTTCCGCCGCCTCTATTAAATTCATGCCTTCAGATGCTTGAACCTCTTTGCCGTCTATCTTAAGCGTCACCATTTTTTCTATGCAGACCTCCTTACCTCTATTAAGTTATTCTTTGCTTACTACAAATAAGATCATAAGTAAAACCATACCTTCTAATAATGATGTCTGTCATTGCGGCTTGTCCGCAATCCTTCTGGCTTGTCCAGAATCGTTTAGAAAGATTCCCGACCGATCCCCGACAGAGCGGGGACAAGAGCGGGAATGACATATTATATGACTTTACTTATAAACTCCTTATTACTTCCTCTACGATTATCGAGATAACCTCAATCGCCCCTGTAGGGCATACCTCGACACATTCTCCACACTTTGTACATCTCTTTTGCCTTATCTCGAAGGGAAGGTCCCCGGAAAGATATGGCACTTTCCTTTCACCTATTATTGCATCATATTTACATGCCTCTAAACATTCCCCGCACATAATACACAGATGGGGATTGATTACATATTTAAGGAGGCTTTTACATTCTTTTTTCAGGCAGGTGCCTGAGACGTGTTGTTTGAACTCTTCCCCTGAAGTATCCATTGTTTCAATGATGAACCTGCCCGTATCTTTCCCCTTTTTACAGAATGAGCCCACTATCATCTTAGAACCGATCCTTTTTAATGTTTGAAGATCAGATTCACTGACAGGTTCTAAATGCTGGGTGATCCTGTTTACCCTGATCTTCGCCTCTGCTGTTCCAAGTGAACATGGATAGCACTTACCACACATCGGTCCTGCAAGAAACTCTTCAATAAAATATTTAACCCTCTGAACAGGGCAAGCCTTTTCTTCAGCCTCTTTTTTTATGTCTTCGAGTTTCTTCTCTTTTCCCTCAGAAAAATTCTGTTCGCTCATCATTCCTTACCTCACACTTACTAAGAAGGTCAATAGTAAGACGCCATTCTCAACGCCTTCTGTCATTGCGGCTCTTGTCCCTGCAGAGCCTGTCCCCGCTTGTCGGGGATCAGGGATCAGTCCGCAATCCTTCTGGCTTGTCCAGAATCGTTCAGAAAGATTCCCGACAAGCGGGAATAACACACAATGTAGCTATACTTATAAACTTCTTAGTATATCAATACATCGTTTCTGCCATAAAACAGATTTCCGGAAGTAAATATGAAACCAGGTCCCTAAAAGTAACCATACCGACTATTTTATCGCCTTCGACAACGGGTAAATGCCTGATTTGCTTTCTCGATGCAATAGATATCGCCGTACTTATCTTCGTTGAAGGATCAAATATTGTGATATCGCGCCTTGTCAGCCTTTCGAGAATCTCATTGAAAGGGATATTATTAAAAACACAATGCACGATATCTCTCTCTGTAAAGATACTCACTAACTTATTGTTTTCATCAACAACGAACAAACCACTAACATTTTTCTCACTCATTACTCTTACTGCATCCGAAATAGTACGATCTTTATGAATGGTCACTATCTCATGCGGTTTTGATTCCAGTATATCCTTTAATGTCATTATGATTCTCCTTTCAATGACTTCTATGTGTTCAGTAGGAATCTCTAATTCTTCTGCAAGCCTTATATATTTTTGTTTCGTTACCTTTACAGCATTTACAGGACATGCAAGAAAGCATGCCTTGCATTTTGTGCAATAATCCTGGTCAATAAAGAAACTCCTCCGCGTCTCCTTCACTGCGTCAAAAGCACATGCCTGTTTACATAAGCCACAGAGGATGCATTCTTCTTGCTCTATTTTGAATAGACCGAGATTGCATACCTTTGCCCTGCAGTATTTATCCCTCACGTGCTCTTCATATTCATCACGGAAGTATTTAATAGTGGTAAGAACAGGATTTGGTGCACTTTTACCTAGGCCACAGAGAGAACCTGCAATGACAAGTTTACCTATCCTCTCGAGGTTCTCGATATCTCCTTTCTCGCCATTTCCTGATGTTATTTTTTCGAGTATCTGGAGCATCTGGTATGTACCTATCCTGCACGGCGGACACTTCCCACATGACTCCGCCTGGGTAAAGGAGAGGAAGAACTTAGCAATATCAACCATGCAATTATCTTCGTCCATAACAACCATGCCCCCGGAACCCATAATAGATCCAACTTTTGCCAGAGAGTCGAAATCTACAGGCAGATCAAGATACTTCTCGGGGATACATCCGCCAGAAGGCCCTCCTGTCTGTACAGCCTTGAATTTTTTATTCCCTATGATTCCTCCACCAATATCGAATATGATCTCCCTCAGGGTTATCCCCATAGGAACTTCAACAAGCCCTGTATTTTTAACCTTCCCTGTCAGGGCAAATACCTTAGTGCCCGGTGAGCTTTCAGTACCTATGCTCAGGAACCAATCTGCACCATTTTCTATGATCTGTGGAACACACGCATAGGTCTCTACATTATTAAGATTAGCTGGATAACCCCAGGGGCCGCCACCAGGCTCTGAGACCCTTGGAGGTCTTGCATGAGGGAATCCCCTGTTGCCTTCGATTGAGGCCACAAGTGCAGTGGCCTCACCACATATAAATGCACCTGCACCTTCTCTGATATGGACTGTAAAATCAAACCCAGTACCAAGGATATTTTTACCTAAAAGTCCTAAATCCTCTGCCTGTTTAATAGCAATTTTTAAGTTCTTAACAGCAAGCGGATATTCATGACGAACGTAGATAAACCCATAATGTGCATCAATTGCATAGGCACATATAAGCATCCCTTCGAGCAGGCTGTGTGGATCGCCTTCCATTATTGACCTGTCCATAAAAGCACCCGGGTCACCCTCGTCACCATTAGCTATAACAATCTTAATTGTACCAGGAGCCTTTCTTGTATGCATCCATTTTACACCAGCAGGAAATCCTGCACCTCCTCTGCCTCTAAGGATAGCCCTTTTAACCTCTTCAATAACCTGTTCAGGACTCATGGAGGAAAACACCTTTGCCGCAGCACCATAGCCACCAACAGCGATATAATGATTGATACTGCATGGGTCTATCTTCCCATTATTTCTGAGTACAACCCTCATCTGTTTCTTATAAAATGGTACATCTTCCATCACCTCAATTGGTTTCTCAAGAAAAGTGTCCCTGTAAAGTAGGTGTCTTACTGGAAAACCTGCCGAATATGTAGTAGGGATAATCTCCCTTACATCATTTTGTTTGACCCTTTGATAAAAATAGTTATATGGCTCTGTCCTCATAACAGGACCTTTCTGACACAGGCCCTGGCACCCTGTTTTAACGATCTCCAGATCCAGAGTCTTCTTTGAAATCTCTTCCTCGAACACCCTGACAATAGCTCTGGAGCCCGTAGCCGTGCATGCAGTCCCACAGCAAATCTTCACCCTGTTCTTCTCAGGACTGAAGACCTCTTTGCCAAGAAAGACGCTGAGATCCCTAAATTCCTCTATACTCTTAAGCCTTTCCATATCATCTCCCTTAATAGATAGACTACTCCTCCTTAATAGAACTGATTAATGTCTCTATCTTCTTTTCTCCTACTATTTCACCTATCACATCCTCGTTGATTGTAGCTACAGGTGCAAGGCCACAGCAACCCACACAGCCTACTGTTTCAAGCGTCATGGCAAGGTCTTCTGTTGTTTCTCCATTCTTGACATTAAACTCGTTTTCGAGTGTGGTCAGAACATTTTTTGACCCCCTCACATAACAGGCTGTGCCAAGACATACCCTTACGATTTTCCTGCCCCTCGGTTTGAAGTGAAACATCTTGTAAAAACTTGCCACACTGTAAATCTCGGACAACGAAAGGCTGAGGTTTTTTGAAAGCCTCTTTAATACATCTTCAGGAAGATAACCATTGTCTCCTTGAATCTGATGCAGGGCATGAATCAGTATCCCCCTCTTCTTCTCCTGACTACCGAGTATTTTGCCTATTTCACCAATCTGTTCATTAATATCAATTTCATCTACAATCATTTATCCCTCCATAAACCGTGAGGCGTGAATCGTAAGGCGTGAAGGGACTTTTAATCCCCTTACGTCTCACGTTTTACACCTTACGTTTAATAAATTCCCAAATGTGGTTTTGCTGCCTTTTC
>JAGUWT010000270.1 GCA_020062205.1 Thermodesulfovibrionales bacterium | reverse complement strand
TTTTAGGTGGAAGGATGACGGTGAGAGGCTATGAGCAGGATACCCTCGGTCCTGAAGGATCAGACGGAAACCCAACCGGTGGGAATGCTTTCCTTATGGGAAATGTCGAAATACGATCATCTCTTGGTAAAGGTATAGGAATTGCTGCCTTCCTTGACGGAGGAAACGTCTGGATAAAGGCTAAAGACATTAATCCTGGAGATTTCAAATATACCACCGGGCTTGGTTTAAGATACAACACACCTGTCGGTCCCATAAGACTTGATTATGGACATAAACTTCATAGAGAGGAAGGGAAGAGTAGAGGTGAACTTCATTTTAGTATTGGCCATACGTTTTAAGAAATTTCAAATTTCAAATTTCAAATTTCAAATTTCACAAATCATTATTTTTTCATTGTTCATTGTCCATTGTTCATTTTGCACTGCTGAAATAAAGGATCGTGTGGTTGCGTTTGTTGACGATACTGCAATCACGCTCAGTGAATTAGAGGAGACATATGTAGAGACAATCAGGGTAAGTCCAAACATTACCAGAGATGAGGTCTTACATACCATGGTCAATCGGCTGCTTCTGCTGAGAGAGGCGAAAAAACTCAGGTTAGAAGCATTATCAGATGATGCGCTGTTGAAGGAATATATTGATCTTAAAATAAGACCCCTCGTAAAAATAAAAGAGGAAGAGGTATCCGATTTTTATCAAAGGCACCTCGAAGATTTTCAAGGGAGGGAATTTGAAGCTGTAAGGGAAGAAATTGAGAAATACCTTATCGAGAAAGAAATGAATCAACGCATGAAAAGAGAAATTGAGGAACTAAAACAGAAGGCTTATATCAAGATACAATTGAGAGATTGATCATAACTGCATGTTCTTCACATTCAGGAAACCGTGGACACCGTAAGCAGTCGCCCCATATCTTTTGCGGAAGGTTTGATTTGTCAATGTCGGAAAAGCCTATCTTTTTAAAAAATTCAGTCTGATATGTCAATGCAAAAATCCTTTGTAATCCTAAAACCCGCGCCTCTTTCAGGCATTGCCTTACGAGGTTTTTCCCGATACCCTTTCCCTGATGTTTTCCATCCACCACAAGAGAACGTATCTCTGCGAGGTCTTCCCACATAATGTGCAGTGCACACACGCCGCATATCTTCCCATAGTCTTCACATACAAAATAGTCCCTTACGTTTTCATAGAGTTCATTGAGTGACCTCGGGATCATTTCTTGTTTCTGCGCAAAATTATTAATGAGTTTATGTACCTGCTTCAGATCAGTTATCCTTGCTTTTCTTATCTTCAATGAATTGTATCCCCTTAAGAATAGATTTTTTATTTATTCCGATGGTTTTTTTCCTCCTCTCGGGCATTGAGGTCTCAAGGGCATCAAATACAGATGTTTCCTTGAGCAGTCCGGTATTTGCAATCAATGAACCGAGTAACACCATGTTGGCAGATTTTTTGTTGCCCAATGTACTTGCTATATCTGTCGCAGGAACACCAATGTATTCTATGTCAGTCCTCATGACAGGATCAGGTATGAGAGACGAGTCAAATATGAGAAGGCTGTTCTGACTCAGCCCTGGCAGGAATTTCTTAAGTGATTCTTCATTCATTGCGATGAATATGTCGGGATTTGTAACAATGGGAGACCCAATCATTTCATCCGAGATAATAACAGTGCAGTTCGCAGTTCCTCCTCTCATCTCTGCTCCATAGGATGGGAACCATGTTACTTCCCTGTTTTCAAGCATGGCTGCATATGCAAGGATTTTTCCGAAAAAAAGTATGCCCTGACCGCCAAAGCCTGCTATGATAATGCTGTTTTTCAGTTATTTATTCTCCTCAACGATATCCTTGAATGTTCCAAGAGGGTATACAGTCATCATCTCTTTCTGAATCCATGCGAGTGAGTCCTTCGGTGTGAGTCCCCAGTCCACAGGACATGGTGAGAGGATTTCGACAAGGCTGAACCCTTTCTCTTCTATCTGATATCTGAATGCCTTCTCAATGGAATTTTTTGTCTCTATGAGATTTTTGTATGAATCTATTGATGTCCTCGCAATGTATGATGTGCCCTCGATTGTGGATAAGAGTTCAGATACGTGCAGGGGGTATCCATCTGCTTTGCTCCTCCCGAATGGTGTGGTGGTTGTCTTCTGGCCGAGAAGCGTTGTGGGTGCCATTTGGCCGCCGGTCATTCCGTAGTTGGCGTTATTGATAAAAAATACTGAAATATTCTCTCCCCTGTTCGCAGCATGTATTATCTCGCCTGTTCCGATCGCAGCGAGGTCACCATCCCCCTGATAAGAAAATATTATCTTATCAGGCATGATACGTTTCAGTCCGGTTGCTACAGCAGGAGATCTGCCATGTGCAACTTCAATGATATCGAAACGAAAATAGTCATAGGCAAATACGGCACATCCGACAGGGGCGATTCCTATTACCCTTTCACGGATGTCTAAAGTATCAATACACTCTCCAATCATCCTGTGGACAAGACTATGTCCACATCCAGGACAGAATCTGAAAGGAACGTGTTTAAGGCTTGATGGTCTCTGGAATATTTTTTTCATTCTTCTTCAGGAATCTCGAGCAGTACACCCTCGAGCAGACCATAATCGCTTACGATTAATTCATCTAATAACAAACGGTCCATTATATTCATTGTAAATTGTATGCCAGGTATAATCAAGTCTGCCCGTCCGGGTTCCAGTCCTTTCAGTTTTTTCCTTTCCTCAAGCGAAAGGGCGAACAGTTTCTTCCTGATATCCTTCAACCTCTGTAGAGGAATTCTATGGAGATGTATTTTTTCTCTCGCATAGGTATCGAGTTTCAGGTCAAGAGAGGCAAGGGTCGTAAATGTCCCGGCAGTCCCTATGAAATATCTGTTTGTATCTATTCTATGTTGTTCTATTTTGACTTGTAGGTTTTCTAAACCCGGCACTATTTCCCGGTTCAATGCTGCAATATCATCCTCCGAGACAGGATCTGTTTTCACACAATTTCCATACAGTTTAATTACGCCAAGAGGGATGCTTCCCATATCAACTGGATGGCGTCCTTTACAGAGGATCCACTCAGTACTTCCACCACCAATATCAACAATGAGTGCTGAATGTTGAGCCATAAGGAATGAGTCAGGGAGGGATGGAAAAATACCTTTCATAGTGAGTTCAGCCTCTTTTTTGCCGGATATAACCTCTATTGAGATACCTGTGTCGGCGAATGCTTTCTGGATAAATATGTCTGAGTTTGAAGCCTCTCTGAGGGCACTTGTCGCGACTGCCTTCACATGCGTGACTTTATGTCTTGAAATAAGGGATGAGAATTCTTTCAGGACAGCCAAGGATGCTCTCATGTTTTTATCACTGAGTTTTCCTGTTTTATCGATACCATCAGCTAACCGGGTTATCTTTCTTTGCGAACATATATCAACAATCCTGTTGTTTTTTTGAATTTCACCGATCAGAAGCCTGAGTGTGTTTGATCCTATGTCAATCGATGCATATGGCATTTGATATTATTATAAATCATGGATTCAGGCCAAGATACAAAAATATCTTGATTTTTATAAATTCATGGGTATAAAATTCTTACGATTTACCGTTCATAAAGATTTTGTGTTATTGTGTTATAATGTCACGATGCAGCTATAAGCTGCTGTATATAATAGAGCAGTAAAAAAGGATTGTCTCATGGAGGGCTGCTCAATACATTATTTTGGAAGGAGGTGACAGTTAGTGAAGAAGATTTTAGCATTGGTCTTATCATTTATGCTGCTTGTAGTATTTGCTATGGGCTGTCAGAAGGCTGAAACACCAGCGCCAGAGGCACCAAAACCAGCGGAGGCACCAGCACCAGCACCAGCACCAG
>JAGUWT010000227.1 GCA_020062205.1 Thermodesulfovibrionales bacterium | reverse complement strand
TTGATCATTTATTTACGCCAGAACTCAAACAACCTTTGAAAAGCTCTATGGAGATTGCCAAGGCTGTTTATGATATTGAAAGGCAAAAGGCGCTTGATTACGCAAAGTCCTTATCACAGGGCAGGACATATAGTGGTAATTATACAGTCAGGCATCTTACAGAAAAACCAAAAGATGCTACGGAAACAATTAAATCTGCATTTGATGGTAAGGCAGATGTTGAAGTTATATCAGGGGTAAATGGAGATACCGTGAGGGCTGTTGTACCTGAATCCCGAGGTGGGAAACAGATAGGCATAATCGTTGTTGAATCCTTTATACCTCAAAAGGTTACCGAAAATGTAGAAACGGTAAAGGATGCTTATGAAAATTATCTGACACTGGAATTTTGGAAGATGCCTCTAAAAATAAATTACCTTCTCATCCTTGGGTTCATTACCTTGCTTGTTGTCTTCATGGCCCTCTGGATTGCCTTGAGAATTGCAGGGAATATAACTGACCCCATACAGAATCTTGCACAGGCAACCGAGCAGGTTGCTGCCGGGAATCTCGATATTAAGGTTGATGTGGACAGGCAAGATGAGATAGGGCTTCTCGTGAATTCATTTAATCATATGGTGAAGGAACTCAAAGATGGGAAGGAATCGCTCCAGGCATCATACGTTGAATCTACCCAACGAAGACTTTTTATAGAAAATATCCTGAAGAATATCAATTCAGGTGTGATTATGCTTGATACTGCGGGGACTATTCTCATGATCAATGATGCAGCGTGTGCAATCCTTCATATACATCAGGAGGATGTTATCAATAAAAATTACCGAGAACTTGTATCAATGATACAATCCAAAGATCTACATACTCTTGTAAAAGGGATAGAAGGCAGGGAATTTAAGCCTGTCAATAGACAAGTAGAAGCAATCATAGGAAACAGACGAAGTATCCTCAGGGTATTTATAACCAGTCTCAGGGATTCGCAGAAATACATCGGCATGCTCGTTGTCTTTAACGACATTACAGATATTATCGTGGCTCAGAAGGAAATAGCATGGCAGGAGATTGCCAGAAGAATAGCTCATGAGATAAAGAATCCCCTCACCCCTATTAAACTTTCAACAGAGCGTATGGTAAAGAAATGGCAGCACAGGGATACAGACTTTGATCAGGTATTCGACCGCTCGACAAAGAGCATCATAAGAGAGGTTGATAGCTTAAAAAGGCTGGTTGATGATTTTTCCAGATTTGGCAAGATGCCTGAGATAAAAAAGACACCAACCCTTATCACAGGTATAATAGATGAGGTTGTTCATCTGTATAAAGGCTATAAAGGTGTTGAGATAACGGTATCAGCCCCAGGAGAAACCCCATTGGTGGAACTGGATGGAGAACAGTTCAAAAGGGTTATGATCAATATATTCGACAATGCCATAAAGGCTGTCTGCAACAAGGGCAGGATTGATGTGAGGTTGCAGTATGATCAGCCATTGAACAAGGCTTACATAGACATTGCTGATGATGGCCCTGGTATAAAGGATGAGGATAAGGAAAGGTTATTCCTTCCACATTTTTCTACAAGAAAAGATGGCACAGGTCTTGGCCTTGCAATAGCAAACAGGATTATTGAAGAGCATAAAGGATATATAAAGGTCAGTGACAATGAACCAAAAGGGACTGTATTTACCATAGAGATTCCGATAAAGGAGAGTTAAATGGCAGGACCGGTTGTACTTGTAGTTGATGATGAAGGAGGTATAAGGGAGAGCCTCTCCGGGATTTTAGAGGACGAGGGATATGAGGTATTAACCTCAAGTTCCGGTGAAGATGCTATTGGAGTGATAAAAGAGCAAAGTCCTGATCTGATACTCCTTGACATATGGCTTCCAGGCATTGATGGTATCCAGACGCTTGAGGAGATTAAGACCATAAAGCCTGAGCTTCCCGTAATAATGATCTCCGGTCACGGCAATATAGAAATTGCAGTTAAGTCAACAAGGATTGGTGCATACGACTTTCTTGAAAAACCACTTTCCCTTGAGAGGGTGCTTATATCTGTTAAAAGGGCAATTGAAAGAAAGACGCTTGAGATAGAAAATAAGGCACTCAAACAGGATATGGTCAAGAAATGGAGACTTATTGGCGATTCTCAGAAGATGAAACAGCTCAGAGAGCAGATAGATATGGCAGCACAGAGCAACAGCAGAGTTTTAATACTTGGCGAAAGTGGCACAGGCAAAGAACTTATTGCACATTTACTTCATGAAAATAGCAAAAGAGCAGAGAAACCATTCATCGAGGTAAACTGTGCTGCAATACCCCATGAACTTATAGAGAGTGAACTTTTTGGCCATGAAAAGGGCTCTTTTACTGGTGCATTTGAAAGGAAAAAAGGCAAATTCGAGCTTGCAGATGAAGGTACTTTATTTCTTGATGAGGTTGGTGACATGTCACTTCCAACCCAGGCTAAGGTGCTTCGTGTTATAGAGACCCAGGAATTTCAACGTGTTGGAGGGAGCAGGAATATAAAGGTAGATGTGAGAATTATTGCAGCTACGAACAAAGACCTCAGAGAGGAGGAAAAGGATGGTGCTTTCAGAGAGGATTTGTTTTACAGGTTGAATGTCATACCAATAGTTGTTCCTCCATTGAGAGAAAGGAAGGAGGACATTCCGGCACTCGTTGAGTATTTCCTTGAATATTTTGCATTTGAATATAGACAGAAACCTAAGAAAATGACCCCGGAGGCATTAAAATCCCTTAAGTCATATGACTGGCCTGGAAATATAAGGGAACTCAGGAATGTGATAGAGAGGCTTGTTATCATGACTCCTTCAAATGCCATAGAACCGAAGAATTTAATTTTAGGAGATACTGAACCCCCTGATTATTTTGCCATCAAAACATTGAGGGATGCGAGGGATGCATTTGAGAGGACCTTTATTATAAAGAGGCTTGAGGAAAACAACTGGAATATATCAAAGACAGCAGAAGTCCTTCAGATCGAAAGGAGCAACCTCCACAAAAAGATCAAGGCATACGACATAATTGTACCCTGATTATTTACATGAATGCTGGCTGAAAGCTTCGACTTTTAGTCGGGGAGCTTTACTCTCCTATCCTGTGGAGCTTCATAAAATTGGTTTTCCCCTGTAATGAAAGGGGAGAACTTGAGGTGATCACAATACTGTCGCCTTTTTTTACAACCCTTTCTGTTAGAAGAGATTTTTCTATCCCTATTACCATCTCATCTGTAGTCGCTGGCAGTTTCATGATCTTTGGAGTAACCCCCCAGTAAAGACTTACCCTGTTTTTTATGTTCTCATCGGGTGTTAAAGCAATTATCGGAATCCTTGGTCTGAACTTTGAAAGAAGTCTTGCTGTAAAACCTGACTGTGTAAAGGCAACGAGTGCCTTTGCATGGATATCCTCTGCAGCCCTGCATGCGGCATCTGCTGTGGCCTCAGCAAATGTCTTGCCCCGAATAAATGAAGATTCGCCCGTTTTCATTTGCTCTGTATGTCTTATAATCCTGTCCATCATTTTTACTGCATCAACAGGATACTTTCCGGTTGCAGTCTCTGCAGAAAGCATCAATGCATCTGTCCCGTCCAGAACTGCATTTGCAACATCTGTTGTCTCTGCCCTTGTCGGTCTCAGATGCTCGGTCATGGACTCAAGCATCTGTGTCGCGGTGATTACAATCTTTCCTCTTTTATTTGCCTCTTCAATTAATCTTTTCTGTATTAATGGAACCTCCTCAGGCGGCATTTCAACACCAAGGTCGCCCCTTGCTATCATAATACCGTCAACCTCGGCCATGATTTCTTCAATATTACGCAGGGCCTCGGGTTTTTCAATCTTTGCAATGAGCGGGATCTGTTGCCCTTTGTCTTTAAGCCAGTTCCTGACTATTTTAATGTCACGGGCTTCCCTGACAAAGGATATGGCTACATAATCAATCCTCATTTTTATTCCAAACATCAAGTCTTTCTTATCCTTTTCTGTAAATGCTGGGGTAGAGATCTTTATGTTCGGGAAATTGACACCTTTTCTGTCTTTTAAGATTCCGCCCTCAATAATCTTTGTCCTGAGGGCATTTTCTGTCCTGCCGATAACATAAAGTTGAATAAGGCCGTCATCAAGGAGTATCCTGCCACCCTTCTTAATGTCTTTGAGAATTGCAGGGTATGATATGAATATCCTCTCCTGATTGCCAACGCCTTCCCCTGGCATAAGCAGGAGAGTCCTTCCTTTTTTAAGCTCAACAGCCCCGCCTTCAATAGCCCCAACCCTGATTTTTATACCCTGAAGGTCCTGAAGGATTGCTATTGGTTTATTATATTTTCTCGAACCCTCTCGAATAAGTTCTATTGCCTTTCTATGAGTATTGTGATCTCCATGGGAAAAATTTAATCGTGCAACATCCATCCCGTTTTTAATCAGTAAAAGAATGCTATCTCTGTTACCAGACGATGGCCCGATTGTACAGACTATCTTTGCCTTCCTGTTAGCTAACAAATTCATATCTGGTTCCTTTATTCCCCTTCTGCAATGTTATATGCTTTGCCCATTCCTCACCTTTTTGTGGAAAATCAGACCTGTAATGGGCACCAACGCTTCCCTTCCTCTGAATTGCTGCCCCTGTTATGAGTTCAGCTACGGTAAGCATATTTTTGAGTTCGAGTTCACGCCTTGTCAAATAGGTTTTATTTAAGATAAATGACCATTCAGATAGTTTCTCATGTGCATGTCCGAGAGATTCTCCACACCGTATTATACCAACCTTTTCCCACATTACTTTCCTCAATTTGTGCCGTATCTCTTCTTTGTCAGGTAACGAGGGATGAGGGACGGAGGATGAAGGATGAGGAATTTCCTCGCTGCCAATTGATAATTGTTCATTGCTCATTTTAAAATTTAACGCTGCCCTGCCTGCCCTTGCACCATAAACAAGTCCTTCAAGGAGACTATTCGAGGCAAGCCTGTTTGCACCATGAACACCTGTGCATGCTGCCTCTCCTGCGGCATATAATCCTTTGATGTTTGTGATACCATCTATGTCAGTCTTTACTCCACCCATCATATAATGGGCTGCTGGAGAAACAGGAACCAGCTCTTTTGTAATGTCGACATTATACTGAAGACATGTTGAATAAATTCTCGGAAACCTGTTTTTCAAAAAGTCCTTCCCGAGATGGGTAAGGTCAAGATATACATGTTTGCTCTTTGTCCTAACCATCTGTGAGATGATAGCACGTGATACAATATCCCTCGGTGCAAGTTCTGCATCAGGATGATAGTTCTTCATAAATGGTTCTTTATTGATATTCCTCAAAATCGCTCCTTCACCCCTCATCGCCTCGCTTAATAAAAACTGAGGAGCAGAAGGTGCAAAGAGGACGGTTGGGTGAAATTGTACAAATTCCATGTCCTCAAGGATTGCACCTGCCCTATATGCAATGGCCATACCATCTCCGGTCGCCACTGCAGGGTTTGTCGTCCTTGAATAGATCTGGCCAGCCCCACCGGTCGCGAGCACGGTTGCCTTTGCATGGATAGCAATAATATCCGAATTCCTTAAAACATAAGCTCCTCTACAACTTGCATCATCAACAATAAGATCAACTGCTGTACAGAATGGTAATCTCTGTGCCGTTGGAAAGGTTTTAACCTTGTTTATCAGAACCCTTTCCAGTTCCCTCCCGGTTGAGTCGCCATCGGCGTGTAATACCCTCCTTCTCGAATGGGCTGCCTCTATGGTAAAGGATAGTTTTGTGCCTTCCTTATCAAACTCAGCCCCCCAGTCTATAAGCTCAAGGATCCTCTGGGGGCCCTCTTCTACAAGTACCCTTACCGCCTCTTCCCTGCAAAGGCCATCTCCTGCCTTGATTGTATCTTCAAAATGTATACCTACTTCGTCCTCATCACTCAGGGCAACTGCAACGCCTCCCTGTGCATATTCTGTGCTGCTTTCTGTCGGAATGTCCTTTGTAACAATAATCACTGTGCCATGGGGTGCAAGCTCAATCGCAGCCCTTAGGCCAGCAACCCCGCCACCTATGATAAGGAAATCCACTATTTCTTTTTGCATGGCACAGCCCTTAGTCCTTAAGCCTTCTCGATCCTGATTTTATTTGCTCCCTTTGCTTTCTTGAGAACCGTTGCATCTCCGGTAATCTTTCCAACAAGATTCACTTTACTTGCAGGCACAGGTTCAGTTCCTCTGCTCATTGGTGTAGGGCCAAAGAATATGGCGAGGGCGTTTCCTGGAGGCCAGTATCCGATATCACCGACTTTTACCTTTGTTGTCGCTGTATCATCGAGTGGCATTTTGACAGGAATCTCGAAATAAAACTCATCACCCCATTCATTGGGCATTATCTCTATCGGGAGTGCATCTGCAATTGCCTGTGCAGTTTTCGTATCAAAAACCTCAGCATCTAAAACTATGTCTTTTACGGTTATCTTTATTCTTATCGGCATGATAAACCTCCAAAAAATATGCTCATTGTATCATAACCTGAGAAGCATATGATACAAGTCCTTGCTAAAATTCTAATAAATCTATTATTATATTTTATAGTCCATTTCAGGAGGGAGCGATTTCATGAAAGAGGGAATTCATCCATCATATGTAGAGGCGAAGGTTATCTGTGCCTGTGGTGAGACATTCACAACACGTTCAACAAGGCAGAACATAAAAGTTGATATTTGTTCAAAATGCCACCCGTTCTTTACTGGCAAACAGAAGATAGTTGATGCAGAGGGAAGGGTAGAGAAGTTTAAGAGAAAATACGCGAAAAAGTAGATACGCTTAATAAACGAAAGTCGTTAGTCGTATGTCTCATTGGACTAACGACTTTTTTTTGAGATAATTTCAAATGAAACAATTACTAATATAAACACATTAAATGAAGTGTCATTGCGAGGAGCAGAGCGACGAAGCAATCCCAAAGACGAGATTGCCACGCCCTTCGGGCTCGCAATGACAATGTAACAGTATT
>JAGUWT010000189.1 GCA_020062205.1 Thermodesulfovibrionales bacterium | reverse complement strand
ATGGAAAATAGAAAGAAAATAGCTAAAGCTGTAAAAAGAACACTGCAAAATAAATTCCCGAAACAAAAAAGAACTGAATTAAAAGGGTCAAAGCAATCTATTGAGGTTAAAAGATATTTTTACAGGCATATTGAGTCTGTGCCATTTGAGATATACGCCCTTACGCTCAATAAAAGACGTGTATACGATAACCTTTCCCAAAAAAAAGACAGGGTTTATAATTTTATCGCAAGAAAAGTTCTTGATGTCATTCCTTTTACAAATGTCTCGGTAAGAGTCGGACTTGTAATAGACAGAAGCAAAAGCAAGAAAGAAATAAAAGAGTTCGATGACTACCTGATTCGGCAGTTAAGCGGCAGGATAGAACCAAGAATACCGCTTGATATAGACCACCATCTTTCCCATGAGATCTGCCTCTTCAGGCAGTTGATTTGTTTTCCTGGGGGATTTTCCGGAAATACGAAAAAGATGACAGGGAATGGTTTGATGTCTTTAATGGTAAAATTAAGTATGATGATGTTTATTTGCCATAAAAAAGAGCGTGCCCTGTGGGTGCGTGCCCTCTGGCTTTGCCAACCTACGGAAGGGAACACCAAAGGAACCCACAGCGGTCTTACCGCTCACTTATAATATGACACACGCACACACAGATGTCAAGAAAAATTAAAGACGCTGTCAAAGAGGATTTTACAAAGGTTTTGACAACAATCTTCTTGCCTGTATGGCTATGGTGACGATAAGATTCTTGAGGAGGAAAAGATGAACCGTAAGGCTCTTCACAAAATCAGCTATGGTCTGTATGTCATCAGTTCAAAAAAGGGTGAACAGTTCAATGGACAGATAGCAAATGCGGTGTTTCAGACAACATCAGAACCCCCGACTGTAGCGATTTGTATAAACAAACAGAACTTAACCCATGAATTCATTCAGGAGAGCAAGGTTTTCAGTGTTTCAATTTTATCAAAAGAGACTCCTATGAAATTCATCGGAAATTTTGGCTTTAAAAGTGGAAGAGATTTTAATAAATTCGATGGTATCAACTACAAGATCGGGTTAACTGGTACACCGATAGTTCTGGAGAATACCATAGGGTATATCGAATGTGAAGTGATGAATAGCCTTGAGATTGGGACCCATACAATCTTTGTTTGTGAGGTAATTGATGCCGAAATCATCAGCGACGATGAACCGATGACATATAAATATTATCAGGATATAAAAGGGAGGAAATCTCCAAAAACAGCCCCTACATACATTGCAGAAGATATTCAAAAGGAGGTTGGCAAAATGCAAAAATATAAGTGCTCAGTTTGTGGTTATGTTTATGACCCTGAATATGGAGACCCTGATTCTGGCATCAAGCCTAATACACCCTTTGAAGAACTCCCGGATACATGGGTTTGTCCCATCTGCGGGGCTGAGAAGTCAAAGTTTGAAAAGATGGTGTAAAACCTGTAACGCCATAGAGTGTTATGGAACGTATACCGGAACCTGAATTGATGGATGACGAGGCGCATGCTTTTGCCTATGCAGAAGCAGATTTTGAAGAGCCACATAGTGAATTCATAAGCCTGTTTCAGAAAATTTTTGGTCATTATGGAATAAGTGGCTATGTCCTGGACTTAGGATGTGGTTCTGCCGATATAACATGCCGTTTTGCCCGTGCATATCAGAACTGTTTTATCCATGGCATTGACGGGTCAGAGCCTATGCTTCGCTGTGGAAAAAGAATTCTCGATAAGAGCATTGACATTCATAATCGTATTGAATTGATTCAAGGCATATTGCCTGAAGCAAAGCTTCCACGAGAGAAATACGACGTTATCATAAACAACAGCCTCTTGCATCACCTCTCCAATCCGTACGTGCTATGGGATGCAGTAAAGCGTTATGCAGTCTCCGGAGCACCTATTTTTATAAAGGATTTAAAAAGACCGGCATCACCTGATGAAGCTCGGGCAATAGTTGAAAAATATTCTGGTAAAGAGCCTGACATATTGAAACAGGATTTCTATAATTCACTGCTTGCTGCATTTGAGGTTGATGAGATAGTTGAGCAGTTAAAAGTGGCTGGATTAGCTTATCTATCTGTGCAAGTTGTTAGCGACAGACACATTGTTATAAGCGGATATATGATTTAAAGGTATTACAGATGAAGAGATTGGAACCGTGCTATCCCATGTAAAAAGAACAAAAAAGAATCATGATATAATAATAGCAAGCCAAAATTTATTTAGCATTGATCAGCCATGAAAATCACAACCAAAACGCATAAGCAATAATGTTATAAAGAGAGAGAAATGCAGTGAAGATAGGTGTATGCGGGATTGCCTGTGAAAGATGTCCCAGAATGGTTATGAGCATATGCCCAAATGGTGAGAGGGGGTGTATTCCAAAAGAAAACAAGATGTGTGCAGTAGCTACATGCGCTTTCCATAAGGGTGTCAGATTGTGTTTTGAATGTCCTGATTTCCCATGTGAGACAACCAAGTCAGGGCCAATCAGTTATGGATATTGCAGATTTATAGCAGGGAAGGATTTTTAACAAAAGGGAAATTTAATTGAAGGAGGTGATTATTGAAATATTTTATTACTAATGCGGTCATAAGTAAAGCCTCCTTGGTGTCATTCCCGCTTGTCGGGAATCCTTCATGAAGAAAGATGCCGGACAAGCCGGCATGACAGAAACATGCCTTTGATGGGGTTTTACTTATGAACTCCTTATTAACTTATCAAATTATCAAAAAGGAGGCAAACATGCATACTTGTAGGTTTCGAACTATAGTGATAATCCTTACACTCATGGTATTTGTGGCTGGAGCTTCAGCACAGGAATGTGCGGACTGCCATAAGAAGACCACACCGAATATCGTCTCTGACTGGCAACTGAGTAAGCACAGCAAGAGCGGAATTTATTGCTCTATTTGTCATGGGACCAAACACACGTCAGATAAGGATGTAGCGAACGTCCAGATACCAACTCCTGAAACATGCGCAGCCTGTCATGCAACACGGGCACAGCAATACAAGTCTGGAAAGCATTCTGTGGCATGGGCTTCTATGAATGCCATGCCAACAGCCCACTGGCAACCTATGGCACTGATGGATGGTATGAAAGGCTGCGGAGGTTGCCACAAAATAGGACTAAAGACTGAGGCAGAGATCAAGGAATTGAGAAAGGGTGGAGCAGGTTTTGGTGTCGCTTCATGCGATGCTTGCCATACCCGGCACACCTTCTCAGTTCAGGAGGCAAAACAGCCACAGGCATGCCAGACCTGCCATATGGGTTTTGACCATCCGCAATGGGAGATGTATTCATCTTCCAAACACGGTGTAAGATTTTTGCTGAAACAAAATAAAACCCTTCCTGAAACTACCGCAGCGCCGACCTGTCAAACCTGCCATATGCAAGAAGGCAACCACGGGGTTCTTACAGCATGGGGATTTTTGGCTGTGCGACTACCAATGCCAGAGGACAAGCAGTGGACAGCAGACCGTGCAACCATTCTCCAGGGGCTTGGAGTTCTTGATCCCGATGGTAAACCAACAGCACGGCTCGATGTAGTGAAGGCTGCAAATGTTGCCCGCCTCACGCAAGAGAGTTGGCAGAAAGAGCGTGATAAAATGCTCAATACCTGTAACCAGTGCCATTCTGTCAATTTTGCCAGGGCTGAATTAGAAAAAGGTGACCGGATGATTAAGGAAGCTGATCATTTGATGGCTGAGGGTATACAGACTGTTGCTGCTTTATACAAGGATGGCATACTGAAAAAACCGAAGAATTATGCCTATTCCTTCCCTGACCTCCTTACATTTCATGATGCGCCTACGGTAATTGAACAGAAGCTGTTTTTGATGTTTCTCGAGCATCGGATGAGGACATTCCAGGGAACATTTCATGCCAACCCGGATTATGCATTATGGTATGGTTGGAGTGAGATGCAGCGAGACCTGACAGAGATAAAGGAAAAGGCAGCAGGATTACGTGAGAAGGCAGGAAAAGGGGAAAAGAAGTAAAATCAGTCGATTCAAAAACTTTAGTTGACAGACAGGACATGGTATTCTTGCTCATTCTCGTCCTGATAAATCAGGACTCCGGGGTGAATTCCGATAAATCGTAATTCAAATCCGCTCAAATACCATGTCCTATCTGTGGTTGTATGAATTTATGAAGGTTAAGAATCTCTGTTTTTCATTGCTTCATTGCAACAGCCCTTTTTCTCTATATTCTCTGTGCTCCTTGTTTATATAATATTTTGATTCTTCAGGGAATTGTGTAGATATATGGCAATATAAAGCAGATCAATACGAAGAGTTAGGATTGATAAGAATTGCAAATAATACGAAAACATCAATAAAGAAAACCATATGCTTATATCGTATGTTGTCATTCTGGCTTGTCCCTGTTTGTCAGGGATCAGTCCCCTGCTTGTCATTCCGACTTGTTCGGAATCCTTCCCCCTTAAAGAAAGATTCCAGACAAGCTGGAATGACAGTAACTCAGCAAGTCGGAATGACAGACAGGTTTTTATGCCATTGTTATTATATTATCCACAGGAAAGCCTTAAGAAACAATATTTTTAACTGTATTTTAAGATTACGGGTACCTTTCAGAAGGGAGGGAAGATTGTATGGCAGAGTTAGGACAGATAGAGAGGCCTGCGGCGGAGAGTTTTGCTGGTAAAAGAAAACTCTATTGTGTTCCAAATATTTATCCCATTGAAAATGCTCCGGAAGACTATAAAGAACTTTTTGATAGATACTGGGACGAAGTGGACAAATATTTAGAAAGAATCGAGATTGCAGGGAAGATCAAGAAAATATTCTGTGAGATTATTTATGATGAAGGAGAAAAGGCACTCGATGTTCTGGCCAAGATAAATGACCGTGCTTTACAAATAATCAAAAAGAAGATGGAAGAGGGGAGTACCCTTTTACCGTTGGAAAACAAGGAAATTTTTGGTGTTTATATGGACTGGACCAATTGTCTGAGAATTGTAACCACAAAAGAGGTGTTTAGAAAGGTCCTTGAGTTTTATACAGAGATTTCAAACAAAAGATTTGAGCATATCCTTGATGTAATACAAAATAACCTTTCAGAGGCAGAAGCAGGGCTCCTGATAATGAAAGATGATGAAAGGGCAAGGCTCCAATTCCCAAAAGATATTGAGGTATTTTTAGTAACACCACCATCGTACGATGAAGTTTTTCGCTGGATCAGGGAGAAGCTAAGGGAGGTTTAGGGGAAATGTTCCACGTGGAACATCTACTGAAACCTAAAAAATGGGGTAATCGGTTTTTATGATAGCAGATATATTAGTCCCGTTCACAGTAATCGGTTTAGCGGAGTTGGGTGACAAAACCCAGTTATGTATTCTCCTTTTAGCCTCAAGGATGAAAAAGCCTCTCCATATATTACTCGGGGTTATGCTTGCCTTCCTGATCGTTGATGGTATTGCAATTTTAATAGGTTCGTGGATTACAAAGAATATCCCCAACAATTTGTTAAGAACCACTGCCGGGATCATCTTCATAATCTTTGGGATATTGATATTAAGAACCAGGGAAGGAGGTGAATGTAAGTTATATAATAAAAATTCATTTCTCTCTGGATTTGTGTTAATCTTCTTGTCGGAGTGGGGAGATAAGACGCAGATTGCCTCAGGGCTATTTGCAACCAAATACAATGCCCTGATGGTTCTCATCGGGACCATGGTAGCGCTCACTATTCTCTCTGTCATGGCAATCTATTTAGGTAATTTTATTGCAAAGAAGGTAAATACGAAGGTAATAACAAAGGTTGCCGGAGTTTTATTTATAGGAATAGGCGCTTCATTCTTTTTGTTTTAGGGAAGAGACTATTGGAAAAGTCTCACCATAGAGGCT
>JAGUWT010000006.1 GCA_020062205.1 Thermodesulfovibrionales bacterium | reverse complement strand
TTTTAGTAGAAGTCCTACAACTGTTACAATTCCTGTGATAGAAGTGAAAGAGCTGTCTGGTGAGCTCGGCGAGAAGATAAAGTCGATATTGAGCAGGTAAGGTTAGAATATAGTAGCACTTTTTCGCTGTAAAGCAGGAGCAGATCCACTTGCTGAGGCTTTGCCGAGTTCGTTTTTCGGCACACTACTGTTCAAAAGTATGTGATGTTGGATAGTAACATTTTCATGTCGGAAGTCTTCTCTCATCCTACATCTAAGGGATGGGATGAAGCTATGATAGTCCGTATAGGTAAAAATAATGCAACTGTTAGATTTAGTTTTGGTTATGGGTACCTTGAGAAAAAGTACAAAATAAAGAATGTATTGTCTATAGCCCTAGTTTCAGGTATGCTGATATGTAAGTTTTGTAGTGAGTTAGCTCCTGTAAAAAATGGGTATTATGTTAGATATGTCAAAACGCTTAATGGTGAGGTTGCTGTGATTGTAATCAACTATAAATGTTGGAGATGTGGCGAAACTATGACGCCTGAATTGCCGATGGTAAATCCATACAAGCGGTATGGTAAAGATGTTCAGAGAATTGCTGTAGGAAACCATGTAGAAAAATCAAGTCTAAGAGAGACTCAAAGCAGGTTAGAGAATGATTGGAATATTCATATCGCGAGAAGTGCGACCTGGTATTGGGTGCAGAAATTAAGCAATAAATCTGTAGAAGTATTCGAGTGCGATATAAGACCTAAATTAAATCGTTGTAAAACAATCGAGCTTGACGAATTATACGTTAATGTCGCTGGAACTACAGGTGGAATACTTAATGCTATAGATGCTGACACGTGGATAAATTTTCACAGCTCTCTACATTTAGATGTGAACATGGACAAGGCAAGAGAGGCGTTCAGGTATCTCTCAAGAATGGGCATCAATCCAGATATTGTAGTTACTGATGATAACAAGATCTATCACTCAATGTGGAAATATTTTGGAGCTGAACACCTCCTCTGCGAGTTTCATCTGATGAGAACCGTATCTAGAACTTGGAAAGAATATGAAAGAGCTGAATCTAAAAGACGTCAAGAGCAATTGCTAGAAAATATAATAAAGAACTGCAAAACATTTTTCTCACAAAGAAAATTCGGTGAGAAATATACTACAACAAACGATATTGAAAGATTGCAGCGATTTCAACGTAAGTTAGACAGTTTATAAATAAAATTACAGCTTTTTCATCAAATAGCAGTTAATCTTATCGTCTTATATGGTTTTTGTAGTCTAAACCCCCCATCACAATTTACCGAGCAAAATTACCAAAAAATATATATGTAGTCCAAACAATATCCTGTTATGTTCTTCAAGGAGAGTCCTAGCAGAGGGCACCCTTATTATACTGTAGTCCAAACTGAAAGATATGGAAAAGTCATACGACATAAGAAAGTGCTCTATATTGGGCGGTTAGATACATTAACACCAGAGAAAAAGGAATCTCTTACCAAGAAGATAAAAGAATTAGGAGATTATGAATTATTACTGAGATACTACAAACTTCTATCAATTTATGGATACAAAGAAGCACTTATACCGATAGCGGAGTTATCTATTCCAAATCTCCAAGATTATGGCGACATTGCTGCTCAACATCAAATATTCAAGGAACTAGAGATTGTCAAAATTATTAACGTTCATACATACAAAGGTGGCGGAAAACTTGACGTGGGTAATCTTACAGAAATTATGGCAATTAACAGAAACTCAGACCCGTGTAGTAGAAGGAAAATACCAATCTGGTATGCAAATACCGCTCTCCCACTTCTACTCGGTATAAAGCCAAGTGAACTATATGGTCGAATTTTATTGAGAGCTTTGACATACCTGCAGGAGAAAAATACAATACCAATTCAAAGAGAGATTTACAATAAAATCAAGCGAGTTTTTGGATATGAACCAACGAAGGTCTATTATGATATCACGAGTACATATTTCGAAGGAAATTGCTGTTCACTTGCGAAATACGGCTATAGCTCTGATAAACGAAAAGATAAACTGCAAATCGTACTCGGATTTGTGATAGATAATGAAGGGATATTGATAACGCATTCCGTATACGAAGGAAATATCGTCGGTATAGAAACTGTAGAAGATATGGCGGAGAGATTGAAGAAAGAGTTCGGAATAACAGAAAGCGTATTAGTGATGGATAGAGGTATGACCTCTACTGGTAACATCAAAACTTTAGACGCAAGCAAATACAAATATGTAATGGCACATAAATTGAATATACCTGAAAAGAAACTGTTGGAAAGAACACTAGAAACAGAAGTTTGGAAGGAAATTGAGGATGATGTAAAAGCTGCGACAGTTACGATTATTGAGAATGACCGACACAAGAAGTATCTATTCGTGCATAAACGACAAATGGAATATGATGACCACGTTTATCGAGAAGCACAACTTAGTAAGGTGGAAGTTGTGTTAGAGAAACTTATTGGAAGTATTCGTTCTAAGAAAGTGAGTGCCCAGGATCTTGTGAAAGAGCGTGTCGGACACATTTTAAGAGAAAAAGAAGTGATGAAATTTGTCGAGATAGAATACACAAAAAAAGGAGTTGGTTTCACATACTCAAGAAACAAAAAAGCATTACAATCAGCTGCAAAATATGATGGTTACTACGTACTTTGTACAACCGAGGAAAGTATGGACGCAAAAGAAATCATTCAAACCTATCGGGAGCGAGATTTGTTGGAGAAGGCAATAAGAACACTCAAATCGGTACTGGACCTTAGACCTGCCTACGTGTATAGCGATAAATGTGTGCGAGGATATGTGTTCGTATGTGCACTTGCTTATCAAGTGCGTTCTGCGATGAATTATAAGCTCAAAAAAGCTAACACAGGCATGAGTGTAGACGAGGCGTTTGAACATTTGGCAAAACTCAAAATTGTGAATCTTGTGTTTGAAGGAAACAAGGCAAAGGTGTTTCACAAGTTTTCTTCTGTAAATGGGACAGAGCAAAAATTGCTTATCGAAGTATTTGATTTAGGCACTGAGATAGAGGCACTTACAATTTAGCTTGCTTTGGGGAGTATATAAACTGTCCAAGATGGGTTGAGAAAGGGACAAGAGGTTGTTAAGGCATTGGTAATTATATCGCACCGCTCCAAAAACATCCTCTTTTTGAACCAGCAGAAAAGCGCTATACCTCTTAGACGAGAGAATCTTATAGGGTTTTTGAAGCGCCCTTATTAAATGTAAGTTATTTTTAATTCAATATAGTCAGTGACAATCTCACTGTTCGACATTCCTCTGCCGAAATTTTCAGAGTATGCAAGAAGGAAAATCCTAGAATCATCTATTATATCAGAAGCATTATTAATGAAAGAGGCAGTAATGGTTTGAAGCCCTGTTCGGTTGGTGTAATTGCCGATCTGACTCCAGTTCGCTTGCGCGACATTCCATACATAAAGTGCTACACTAATAGGCTCTTCCCAAGAACAAAATTCTCCGAACCCCTCCCACTTTATAAAGACAGTACTGATATTTTTCAGAGGCATTTTGAATTGAAAGAGGTGATATGGGTAGCCCGACGCATCACAGGGGGATGAAGTCTTCTTTAGCACATTATCTTTGTACGAGATCGCTTTATAATCCTTGAGCGTAAACAAACAGAGCTTATACTCATCAGGCGTGTAGGCAGGAACTCTTTCCATAGCAGAGCCTTCCCATGCAGCATTGTTAATACGATCTTTAAACGTTAATAAGGTATAATCTTCCTCACTTTTCTGAGTTGTCCAAAAATATCTTATAGCGCCTGCTGTTACTATTATAATAGTAATTATACCAATTATTCCCAGGAGCTTAAATTTCAATTGCATTTCGTTCCTTCTGGCAACCATAAATACCTCTTTAAGGTTATTAAGACGATTTATTAAGACGACGTAAGATAAAATAATGTGGTTATATCGC
>JAGUWT010000141.1 GCA_020062205.1 Thermodesulfovibrionales bacterium | reverse complement strand
GCCTTTGAAAGCCCAACACCATGCTCACCAGAGATTGTCCCTCCGAGTGAAAGCGTCTCCTTAAATACCTGTTCAACAAGCATCAATCCTTTCTGGTATTCTTCTTTGTTTTCCTTGTTGACCATAATATTTACGTGTATGTTCCCATCGCCAGCATGGCCGAAATTTACTATCTTTATACCACTCTCTTCTGATAGTCTCCTCAGACATCTGAGCATCTCGGGTATCTTATTCCTCGGCACAACGATGTCCTCATTTATTTTGGTAGGACTGATATGGTAAAGGGCAGGCGATACTGCACGCCTCGAAATCCATAATTTTTCTCTTGCATCTTCATCCTCTGCTATGTTGATTTCTGCTCCGAGACGTTTGCATATATCAGCAATCTTTCCTGCTTCCTTGGTTATTGCAGATGGATGACCGTCAAGCTCTATGAGAAGAAGTGCCTCTGCATCCTTTGGAAGTCCAACTGGTTTAAAATTCTCAACAGCCTTTATTGCCTCACGATCCATAAACTCAAGTGTTCTCGGGATTATCTTTGAGGATATAATCCTTGATACTGCCTGGCCTGATAACTCCAGATTATCAAAAATACAGATTAATGTAACTACCTCTTCAGGGAGAGGAAGAACCTTTAACCTTATCTTGGTAAATACTGACAGCGTACCCTCTGATCCAATAAGGAGCCTCGTCAGGTCATAACCAACAACTCCCTTTTGTGTCCTGACACCTGTGGTTATTATCTGCCCATTCGCAAGTACTGATTCTATCTCCATGACATAGTCCCTCGTAACCCCATATTTTATTGCCCTTGGTCCACCTGCGTTTTCAGCAACATTTCCACCTATGGTGCAGAAATTCATACTCGCAGGGTCAGGCGGATAGAAGAGACCCAACAATTCAAGCTCCTGCTGGAGTTTTCCGTTGATTACGCCTGGCTCACACAGGACATTCAGATTCTCAGGATCAATGTCGATTATCCTATTCATCTTCTCAATGCTCAGGATTATCGCTCCCTTTGAAGGCACTGCCCCCCCTGTCGTGCCTGTTCCAGCACCACGGGGGACTACAGGGATGTTGTGCTCATAGGCATACTTCATAACTTTTACAACATCCTCGGTGTTCTCTGGCCAGACAACTGCCGAAGGAGATGATTCAAAACCTGAGGCATCAAACCCGTAGCAGATGAGGTCCTCAGGGTCAGTGGATATTTTTATGTTGGGTAATTTATCTATTATTTGGTTCATCAGAAAATGGCTTTTATCCTTAATGAATCGTCATTGCGAGCGTTAGCGAAGCAATCTCTTTTACGTTGGGATTGCTTCGAGACTACGTCCCTCGCAATGACACAAAATACTATGCGTTTGTATTAGTATTAATTAGGGCAATATACTTCGGGTCGTCAATCACTGACTACTCGCCACTCGTTACTTGTTACTGCCCTGATTATGCTTCCACGAGCTGCAAGGATATTACCTTTGAAGTCCCTGCTTCCTCCATGGTTATGCCATAAATATAATCAGCAATGCCCATGGTAGTCCTTTTATGAGTAACAACGATAAACTGGATATCCTTTGATAATTCCTGAACCATCTTCGTAAATCGTTCTGTATTGGATTCATCAAGATCAGCATCTGCTTCATCCAGAATACAGAGTGGCGTTGGTTTAATCAAAAAGCTTGCAAAAAGGAGGGATAATGCGGTGAGTGCCTTTTCTCCGCCTGAAAGGAGATTAATATTCTGCAGTCTTTTCCCAGGTGGCTGAGCTATGATGTCAATGCCGGTCTCAAGGATACTATTCTCATCGGTCATGATAAGGTCAGCCCTGCCTCCACCAAAAAGGTGAGAAAACACCTCGGAAAACTTTGTCCTCAGTGATTCAAATGCCTCCCTCAACTTTCTCCTGGTTGTGGTATTGATCCTGGTTATCGCCTCTTCAAGCTCTGCAATGGATTTATGGAGATCTTCCTGCTGCTGGGTCAGGAATTCATATCGTGAACGGAGTTCTTCGTACTCTTCGATAGTACCAAGGTTTACAGGTCCAATCTCCTGTATCTTCTTCCTGAGTTCATCAAGACGTTCTTCGTCTTCATCTGTGAGTGGTTCGGCTTCTATTGTATCAATGTCTGCTCCATAATTTTGCCTTACATGTTCACAAAGGTTTTCTATCATCAGTTTGTGTTCAGCCCTCTGGATATCAAGTTCAGATATCCTCTGTGAAAGGGAATCGATCTGATGCCTGAGGGTCTTCAGACCCTGCTCAGTTACAAGGACTTCCTGATTTTCCGCATCGATCATTTCTTTCTTTTCAGATATCTCTCTCTTGAGTTTGTCTGCATCAGATATGAGTGATTTTATTTTTTCTTCATACGTTTCTAACTCTGTTTCACGCTGTGAGATACGTGATTTTACCGACGTAATCTCATCTGACAGGAATTCCTTTTTTTGGTTAAGCTCCGCAATCTCCCTGTGCGCAGATTCTTTTTCCTTACGGACTGAATCTATCTTTTCTTTCAGAGATGTTATGGAGAGTCTGAGATCTGTTACCTCTGCCCTGTATTCATTCAGCCTTGATCTTCTCTGTGTGATTTCCTGTTGAAGGGACGCGCTCTCTTGTTCTATCTCTCCTCTGTTTGAATCTATTTCTTTGACTTCAGCATCCTTTTCTCTTATGAGCTTTTCTATTGCCCCCTTCTCCTTGATTATCTGTTCTACTTCTGTTATAAGGAAGGCAAGCTTTCTTCCTCTCCTTTCCTTTTCTTCTTTCTGATTTTCAAGCGTCAGCCTTAACAAAGAAATCTCCTTCTCGATGTCTACGATTGAGATTTCAATGTTTTTGAAATCAGATTCTCTCTTTTCGAGTATCTCCTGCAATGAACTGAATTCAACCTGCATACTGCTCATAGTAGTCTTTTTATTCTCGATCATCTTTTCGAGTTGCCTTATTTCTCTTTTTCTTTTTAATACTCCCTTCAGGTCTCCTCCAATAACTGCACCAGATGGTTCCACGACCTCTCCATCGAGGGTAACAAAAAACAAGGTATTGCCTGAAGCTACGAGATCAAGAGCAGTTTTTAAATCCCTGACAATAAAGATATTATCGAAAAGTCTTTTTGCAACAACTGAGAACTCATCTGGAGTCTGAACAAACTGTGATGCCCTCCCAATCACACCTTCAGGGACATCGATCTCATGACCACCTAATCCCCCCTCACCCCCCTTTAGTAAAGGGGGGGTGGGGGGATTTACAGGTATAAAGGCAGTCCTTCCAAGCCCTTTTTCTTTTATTGACGAAATGGCGATTCCAACATCGTCGAATGATGAAAGGATAAACGAATGAATCTTTTCAGAAAGTGCACTCTCTATTGCCTTTTCATAATCAGCTTCAACCTCAAGGATGTCAGAAAGTGATGCAAGAAGCTTAAGGGTTGATCCATCTGAGAGCAGCTCCTTTGTGGCTCTGTCAAAGACTGTTTCTTTCAGAGACTCAAGCCGCGATAGAGAGGATGCAAGCTCTTCCCTGATCTCTGACAGGTTTTCTCGCAGGTCTTCAATCCTCTTTCTGTCGGTAGAGAGTTGATTCGTAAGGATAGTCTTCTTTTCATTCAGAAGGCGGAGGTCATTGTTCTTATCCTGGAGATTCCTCTCCATATCCTGTAAAGAGGACTCAACCTCTGTTATCGTATTTTTTAATGCCTCAAGGTCCCTCATGGACGATGACTCCCTTCGCTTCAGGTTTTCGAGAGACGACTGAAGGTTGTTCAGGTTATTCCTCAGATTGCTCAGCACTTCTGATATCTGGAAAAACTCCCGTTTCTTTTTCTCGAGCAAATCTTCATCACCTGCGAGATCCTCTTCCATATACCTGATGAAATCGGTTTTTTCTGAGAGCAGTTCTCTTTGTTTCTCTATCTCTGACAGGAAGTCAGCCTGAGTTTTCTCTAACGTTTCTTGTTTGACGAACAATTCTCTTGCCTTTATCTCAAATTCTTCTCCCTGCTGATAGAGCTTTGTGAGATATTCCTGAAAGTTATCTTTTTCTGTCCTCGATATGGCGATCGTCTTTTCGAGTTCAGCAATCTGCCTCTCCAGGTTCTGGAAATCTGTCTGGATCTGTTCTAAAACCTTCTCTCGCTCAAGGAGTTCGAGTCGTTTTGTTTCGACCTGGTTTTCTCTCTTTGTGAGTTCAGCCTTCATGAGAGATTCGTCCTGGCGAAGGGTATCGTATTCGGAACGTATTTTTTCAAATGAATCTTTTAGAGCCTGATAGTCTCTCTTCTGAATCTTGAGTTCTATGGAGTGAATCTCGGAAGAAAGCTTCTGATACCGCTCGGCCTTTTTTACCAATCTGTCGAGGAGACTAATCTGTTTTTTTACCTCAATAACAATATCATTTATCCTCTGGAGGTTTGTCCTCGATGATTCAAGTTTGCTCTGGGCCTCTCTCTTCCTGACATTATATTTCATAACGCCTGCTACTTCCTCAATCAGGAACCTCCTATCCTGAGGTTTTGAATTCAGTACGGCTGTAATCCTGTCCTGCTCAAGTATCGAATAGCTTTTTACTTCAAGTCCTGTGTCAAGGAAGAGGTCTTTGATATCCTTCAGCCTGCATTGATTTTTATTCAGTATGTATTCGCTATCTCCAGACCTGTAAAGTCTTCTCGTTACAGATGCTATATCTATTGAGCCTTCCCCATTTTCACCTGAAAATCCCACCTGCCCCCCTTTACTAAAGGGGGGTGGGGGGGGATTATTTCCGTTCAGTCCAGAGACAATCATCGTGACTTCTGCCATCCCTCTTGATTTCTTCGATACAGAGCCATTAAAGATAACCTCTTCCATACTCTCACCCCTGAGGCTCTTTGCGCTCTGCTCCCCGAGTACCCAGCGGAATGCATCCACAATATTGCTTTTACCACAACCGTTTGGACCGACAAAGCAGGTAATACCTGGATGGAAATTAAAAATGGTTCTCTCTGAGAAGGATTTAAAACCTATTAACTCGATTCTATCGACGTGCATTATTAAATTACTATTATAACTTATTTCTCATTTTTTATCATCCTTGTTATTTCGAGTACTAATTTAAGCGCATCTCTTCCTTCACGTGCAGAGACCATCGGCCTTTTCCTCTCTTGAACACACCGAATAAAGTCCTTTAATTCTTCTTTGAGGGGTTCTTTATTTTCAGCTTGTATCACATCAAATGATATGCTCTCTCCTGATCTGAAATATCGTCTTACCTCGCATCTTTGATAATCAACGGATATGTAAGAATCTTTTTGAAAAACCTTGAGCCACCGCCGTTTCTCAGGTGAAAGACGGCTTGCTGTAATAAGGGCTATGCAACCATTCTCGAACTCCAACCATGTCTTTGCAACATCCACCTTATCAGTAAGCACTTTTGCACCTACTGCCCTTATATCTTTGACTGGAGAGGAAGTAAGACTCAGAATGATATCCACATCATGTATCATGAGATCGAGTGTAACATCAACATCAATTCCTCTCCCAAGGAATGGAGACATTCTTTCTGACTCGATGAACATCGGTTCTTTGACCATTTCCGAGGCAGCCATAACAGCAGGGTTATATCTTTCAAGATGGCCAACCTGAATGATACAACCCTTTTTCTCTGATTCTGTAATAAGGTCACTAGCCTCTTCAATATTCACGGTAATCGGCTTCTCTATGAGGACATCCTTCCCTGCCCTGAGGCAATCGAATGCAATCTCATAATGTGTTGTTGTAGGTGTTGCAATGCTCAGGGCATCAATCTTACTCAGTATGTTTTTGTGGTTATAGTATGCCTCGCACCCGTATTTTACTGCAAAGGCATCAGCCCTCTTTTCATCAATGTCAACAACAGCAATAAGTTCTGTTTCTTCGAGTTCAGAATAAATCCGTGCATGATGTTGACCCAGATAGCCTACCCCTATAACACCAATCTTAACAGACACAAAAATCTCCTTCTATCAAGTTTATCCAATATTTTGCACTAAACAGAGATTGGGAGCAAGGGCGGAAACTGGAAGTTGTATATTCAACCACAAATAATTTCAATTACTTTTTCAATAATTTCGCTTAACTTATCAGTAATTTCTTTT
>JAGUWT010000179.1 GCA_020062205.1 Thermodesulfovibrionales bacterium | reverse complement strand
ACCTGTTGCTAAAATGTGGGAGAAGAAAGCACCACCTGTTTTAAAGAGAATCGAGGCAGCAAAAAAGGTTTATCAGGCAGGATATGAAGTCTATAATAGGATAGACCCGATGGTTCCAATAGGTGGATGGGTAGAATCTTATTTACAATTAGTAGATTTGATTTTCGAGAATCTCATCCCTGAACGGATTACTCTGGGGTCTTTAAGAGGTCTTCAAAGTACAATAAATGGATGTTCAGATAAAAGCTGGGTCAAGTATTTAAAAGAATCTTCTAATTGGGGTAAAAAGATAGATTTTCAAACACGATTTACAATGTACTCAACAGTAATAGAACATTTAAAATCAAAATATAATTACAACAATATTGCCCTTTGTAAAGAAACGGTGGCAATGTGGAATAGTTTAAAGATGGATTATAAGCAAATAGGATGTAATTGTATATGATATTCCAATTACAGAAATAAAGGAGGCTATATGATTGGTTTTATCGGTGGTGGTAATATGGCAGAGGCGATCATAAAAGGCATATATGGCAAACATGCAAAAGATATCATAGTCTCAGAGCCGAGGGACGAGAGACGATCATATCTTGAAAAGGCTTATTATGTAAAAACAACGTCTGACAATAAAGAGGTTATAAAACATTGTAACATTATCATCCTTGCTGTTAAGCCACAGGATATGGATAGTGTCACTGCTGAATTTGCTGATCTCGTCTCAAGTGATACGATCGTAGTATCCATTGCAGCAGGTATAACACTCGCATATCTCTCATCAAGGCTCAAGACTTCAAAGATAATCCGTGTCATGCCCAACACCCCTGCACTGGTGCAGGAAGGCATGTCTGTTCTGTCAATGTACGAATGCATTCATGATAAAGAGATGGGATTGATAAGAGACATCTTCATGTCTATAGGGAAAGTGATGGTACTACCGGAAAAATATATGGACGCAGTAACCGCTGTTTCAGGAAGCGGCCCCGCATTTTTTGCTTATTTCGTCGAGGCCATGATAGAAGGCGGTGTAAAAACGGGACTGAGCAAGGAGGATGCTGCCACGCTTGCAGTTCAGACATTGCTTGGTACTGCTAAATTGCTTGATACTGGTATGACTCCACAAAAACTCAGGGAGATGGTCACATCACCGAAGGGCACAACTGCAGCAGGGCTTAAGGTATTTGATGAAAAAGGTTTGAAGGAAACTGTTGTTTCTGCAATTGAGGCAGCAACGAACAGGGCTAAAGAATTGGGGAGAGTATCATAAATGTTTATATTTGCGAATTTATTACTTGCAATAGCAAAAATACTCAGTTTGTTACTCAGCGGCTATATGTGGATTATCATTATTACAGCACTCATGAGCTGGGTTAATCCTGATCCATATAATCCCATAGTGAGATTTCTGCACGCTGTTACTGAACCAGTATTGAGGCCAATCAGAAGACGTATTGGATACGGGTTAGGAATAGATATATCACCTATGGTTGTAATCCTCGCTATATTATTTGTAAAGTATTTTCTGATAGAATCTTTGATAGAATTTGCTTATAAATTAAAAGGGGGTAGCCTTATATGAGAATAACACCGCTTGATATCCAGCAGAAACAATTTCCCATGAAGATAAGGGGATTTGATGTTGAAGAGGTATATGCATTTTTAGAGGTGGTACGGGAAGAGATGGAGGATCTCCTCAGAGAGAATGCAACACTGAAAGAGAACATCCAGAAGGCTGAGAACCAGATTAAAGAATACAAGGATATGGAAACAACATTGAGAGAGACCCTTATGACCGCTCAGCAGATGGTAGAGGATTATAAGACAAATGCACGAAAAGAGGCAGAACTTATCGTGAAAGAGGCAGATCTCAGGGCAGATACGATCCTGAAGGATGCACAGGAAAAAGTTATCAAGATCCATGAGGATATTGTTGACCTGAAAGGAATACGGCGCCATTTTAAAGAGGAGCTGAAGAGATTAATTGAAGGTCATTTGAAGATGATTGAGTTTGATAAAGAGAGAGAAGAAGAAGGAACCACCATGAAGGGGAATGAAGAAGTATCATAATGGGCCCTGCAGAACGTTACAATGCCCTGAAGGGCATCCAGGATATCTTCCCACCTGATATATACACCTGGCAGAAGATTGAAAAAATTGCAGCGGATGTATTTTCTGTCTATGGTTTCCAGGAATTACGAGCACCAATAATCGAATCGACTGATATATTCGTACGAAGCATTGGTGAAACGTCTGACATCGTCGAAAAGGAGATGTATACATTCTCTGATAAGGCAGGCAGAAGTATCACCCTGAGGCCAGAAGGGACTGCCCCTGTTGTGAGATGTTATGTCCAGAATCACCTGTATAATCTCCCATTCCCACAGAAATTTTTCTATTCAGGACCAATGTTCAGATATGAGAGGCCACAGAAAGGCAGGTTCAGGCAATTCTATCAGATAGGGGTTGAGGCGTTTGGAGTAGCTGATCCAACGATAGATGCGGAGATACTCTCTATGCTGCGGCTTTTTCTTGACACCATTGGTCTCAAGGAGCTTACCTTTGAGGTAAATTCTATTGGTTGTGAGCAATGCAGGTCAGGGTATAGAAAAGCCCTCCACGATTTCTTTTTAAACAAATTTGATAATCTCTGTCCTGACTGTAAAAGGAGATTCGGAGTGAATCCATTAAGGATATTCGACTGTAAGGTGGATTTCTGCATAGAGTTAAGAAAAGGTGCACCAAGGGTTACAGATTTTCTCTGCAATGAATGCAAAGAACACTTTCATACGCTCCTTCTCCTCTTACAAACACTGAATATTCCATATGTGATAAATCCTGACATGGTAAGGGGCCTTGATTACTATACGAGGACCACATTTGAGGTTACCACTGAACATCTTGGCGCTCAGAATGCAGTTGCTGCTGGCGGAAGGTATGACAGACTTGTTGAAGAGTTTGGAGGACCTCCGACACCTGCAATTGGCTTTGCAATAGGTATGGAAAGGATTGCAACACTCTTGAAATCGTCACAGAAACAGGAGATTCCTGCACCAAAGGTTTTTATCGCAACGATCGGAGCCCCTGCAGAGAAAGAAGGTCTTGTCATTGCAGATAAACTGAGGGGGCAAAGGATTTGGGTTGAACTCGGATACACAGATAAATCGCTCAAGAGCCAATTGAGGAGGGCAGACAGGTTGAATACAGATTATGTCTTTATTGTAGGAGATGAGGAGATTCAATCAGGAATGGTAAAGTGGAAGAGGCTTTCTGACGGAACCCAGGGTAAAGTCCCATTCTCAAGTATTGTTCATTTTTTGTCAGGTTATTCAGTATAATATTATAAATATTTAGGAGGCATGTATTGAAAAAGGTAGTAGTAATAGACGATGAGCCTTTCATCCTTATGATGATAGAGGATAAACTGAAAAATGCAGGAATTCATGTTACTACCATACGAGATAGTAAGCATGCCATGGATGCCATAAAGGAAGAACGGCCTGATCTCGTTATCACAGACTGGATGATGCCCGACCTCAGTGGGATAGAACTCTGCAGGATGCTCAAATCAGACCCTGATGTAAAGGATATCCCTGTATTCATGCTTACTGCTATGGGTCAAAACCCCGAAGAACAGCTTGGAACTCAGAGCGGGGTGGAGAAATATCTCACAAAACCATTCAGCCCCAACCTGCTCCTAAAAATGGTATTAGACGTAATTGGAAAGGTCTAACCTCGAACAGGATTTAAACCTTACCATCCAAGAGCTCGCTTCTGTCTATGAAGAGCTTTCGCTTCTGTACAGGCTTTCTGAAGTACTGTCCGGGCTGAGTATTGAAGGAATCTGCAAACGAATTATCGATGAAGCAATCAATACAATCGAGGTAAAGACTGCTGCTGTTCTTTTCCTACATGACAATGGAGAAGAGCTCTACACAAAGAGCAGCAGAGGGAACTGGGACAGCAATCTCAGGTTCAAACAGGATGACGGAGTGCTATGGAATTCTATAAAAACACAAAAGCCGTATGTATCTCATAACCTGAAAGAATCAAGACATGGCGGCAGTCTTTCAAATCTGGAATCGCTTTTGATATGTCCTATGATAGGAAAAAGCAAGGTCCTCGGTGCTCTTGTCGTTGCTGACAAGGTATCTTCAGGAAACTTTTATTCGAATGACATAAAGCTATTAAGTGCAATTGCCTTTCAGGCGGGTCTCTCAATAGAAAACGCTTACCTGTATCGGGAACTTGAAGAACTTCTCCTCGGTACCATCACGTCCCTTGTAAGGGCTTTGGAAGCAACCTCGAAATGGAGTGCAGGACACACTGAAAGAGTGACAAAATATGCAATGGACATCGGAAAAGAAATGGGTTTTGATGGAGAAACGATTGAGAAATTGAGGATGAGCTCTCTTTTGCATGACATAGGAAAGATTGGGACACCAAAAGAAATTCTGGACAAGGCAGGCAAACTCACAGAAGAAGAATATAAAGAGATAAACAAACACCCTCTTATGGGTGCTGAGATACTCAGGGATTTGAAACAATTTACCGAGATTGTCGAGGGTATCAAATATCATCATGAACACTGGGACGGCAGCGGACTATT
>JAGUWT010000210.1 GCA_020062205.1 Thermodesulfovibrionales bacterium | reverse complement strand
TGCCAAAGAATATCATTATGATAGGTCCGACCGGTGTAGGCAAAACCGAGATTGCAAGGAGACTCTCACGACTTGCAAATGCACCGTTTGTTAAGGTGGAGGCATCGAAATTTACAGAAGTGGGGTATGTAGGACGCGATGTAGAATCAATGGTACGCGACTTGACAGAAATTTCCATAAATATGGTGAAATCAGAGCATGTAGAAAAGGTTCAGGAAAAGGCGAAAAGTCTTGCCGAAGAACGTATTCTTGATCTGTTACTCCCGCAGCCAAGAGCGGTAAAGGGCATTGGCGTTGAAGAGGAAGAAAGAGAAAAATACAAGGAAACAAGGGAACGGCTCAGAGATCAATTGCGAGCAGGGAAACTCGACAATAGATATGTTGATATCGAGGTGAAGGAGAAGATTATTCCTTTTGGTGTTGTATCAAATGTAGGGCTTGAAGATCTTGAGATAAATCTTAAGGAGATGCTTGGCAATTTTTTGCCTGAAAGGTCAAAGAGGAAAAAGGTAAAGGTTTCTGAGGCGTTTCACATCTGTGTTCAGGAAGAGGCAAATAAACTCATAGATATAGATAAAGTGACAAAAGAAGCGATTGAAAAGGTTGAGCAGACAGGTATTATTTTCGTCGACGAGATAGATAAGATTGCAAGCAGGGGATATACTCATGGACCTGATGTATCACGTGAGGGTGTCCAGAGAGACCTCTTACCAATAGTTGAAGGATGTACAGTCACAACAAAACACGGCCCTGTCAAAACAGACCATATCCTTTTTATTGCAGCCGGAGCCTTCCATATGACAAAACCATCTGATCTTATACCTGAACTTCAGGGAAGGTTTCCTATAAGGGTTGAACTTGATGCACTTGGCAAAGAAGAATTTGTCAGGATACTGACAGAACCTTATAACGCCTTGATTAAACAATATACCGCATTGCTCTTCACAGAAAATGTGGAGATAGGTTTTACAAAAGATGCAATAGACGAGATTGCTGATATTTCTGCACATGTAAATGAAAGGACCGAAAATATCGGTGCAAGAAGACTTCACACCGTCCTCGAAAAACTACTTGAAGACATTTCCTTTGAAGCGCCTGAAAGAAAAAATGGAAAACTGGTGATAGACAGCAAGTATGTCAAAGACAAGCTTAGTGAGATTGTGAAAGATGAGGATTTGAGCAGATATATCCTTTAAATCAGTGATGAGTGACGAGTGACAAGTGAAAAGTTAAAGACGAAAAGTCCCAGACTTCCAAAAAAGTTAGTATTACTCATTGCTCATTACTCATTGCTCATTGCTGTTTTTATTCTTGCTTCCTGTACTACTTCACGCTATGAATCTTATCCAAAGGAATCTTATGTTGTTGCCTCATGGTATGGCTCTGAGTTTCACGGCAAACCAACATCTTCTGGTGAGATATTTGATATGCATGCACTCACCTGTGCTCATAGAAAATATCCCTTTGGGACAAAGTTAAGGGTTACCAATATTGAAAACAACAAGACTGTTACCTGTACTGTGAATGACAGGGGTCCTTTTGTATCAGGAAGGGATCTGGATTTATCGTATGCCGCAGCAAAAAAGATTGATCTCTTAAGCACTGGTAAAATAAAAATCGAATACACAGGAAGAGACGCCAATTATGTTAAGGAAGTACGGTATCTATCAAATACAGGACCATTTACCATCCAGGTTGGTTCTTTCAGAGAACATTCGAATGCTAACCGCCTCAAAATGGCGCTCGAACTGAAATACAGCAAGGTATATATTATGCAGGCAGAGATTGATGGAGACACATACTACAGGGTGAGGATCGGTAAGTTTCCGACAAAGGATAGGGCGTATCGGCTTGCTAAGCCCCTTGCTGATGAGGGATACGGGGCTTTGATAACGAATTATCAAGAGAAGATATAAATTGAGAGTTCTGGTATAATGAGTGAGTTTAAAGAGGAGATTCTGGTGGGACAGCTTCTTTTAAACTCTGATAAATTTTTCGACATACTAAACACAATCCTTTCAACCCTTAAAATGAATGAACTCCTCACTACAGTCGTCGAGGAGATTCAGTCTATCATCAAGGCCGACCGATGCACCCTTTACCTGATTGACAGGGAAAGCAATGAATTATATTCAAAGGTCCTCCAGGCAGACAGCCTTGTAGAAATTCGCATGCCTCTCATAAAGAACAGTCTTGCAGGGTTTTCGGCTCTAACAAAAAGGATTGTCAATGTAAAGGATGCATATGATGATTCAGATCTCAAGGCAATTGACAAAGAACTCTGTTTTGACAAAAGATGGGACAAAAAGAGTGGATACAGGACAAAAAGCGTATTGGTCATGCCAATTCCAGTAAAGATGAGTGGCGAGATCATTGGTGTGTTTCAGGCATTGAATAAATCTGGCGGATTCACAGATGCTGATGTGGGCATTATGGAACATTTTTCATATCTTCTTGGCATCGCTGTCAAGAATGCCCTTTTATATCAAATCATTGAAGAACAGAAGAAGCTGAAAGATTCTATCATTGATGATATTGATGAGGGTGTCTGTATTATCGATACAAAAAAAAGAATCATCTCTGCAAACCGATTTCTTGAGGTTATGAGTGGAAAAAGGTATCCTGTTCAGGAAATGATTGGAGAATATTTTTATGATATTTTCCCCAACCTAAAAAATACCCAGCTTGAAGAAAAGATGAACGAAGTGCTTCTCTACGGATTTAAAAAGGTAGCATTATTAGAGGTGCTCGAGGTGAAAATCATCCCGAATCATGATGATACAGGAAGGGTGAAAAGACTGATACTTATCTTTACGAGGATATAATGACTTCAAGAAAGCCGTCAGGAAAGAGTTTTGAAGAACTTCTTGTAGAAAGGAACCTCCTGACCAAAGAAAAACTGCAGGAGCTTCTGACCAGATCTCTGAGAGAAAAAAGGGGCATCGAACAACTGCTCATGGAAAGTGGTTTCTCTGAGGAGAAATTAGCTTTTGTAAAGGCTGAATACCTCGGATATGAATTTGTGGATCTCTCTGCGTATCCGCAACCTCCGTTAGAGTTGCTGAAGCATATTAAACCTGCCTATGCAAAGAATTACAAAGTATTACCGATAAAGTATGAAGACGAATCACTTACTGTTGCAATGGTAGAGCCCAGAGATTTTATCGCACTTGAAGAGGTAGTCCGTCATTATAGGGAATCAAGATTCAGAATACGAGATGTAAAGGTTGTGATGACCACATCAAAACAACTCTTTTCATCCATTGATAATTTTTATGTAGGTCCAAAAGAAGAAGTAGAGATGAAAAGTATCCTGACCAGGGTGGCAGCGAGCTTTAAACCAGAGGTAGAGGTTGCTGAGGTAACACGGGAGGATGCTACCGAAAATAGTGGCCCAATTGTTATGCTTGCGAATAAGATTATTGAAGAGGCATTTAAAAAACGGACCAGTGACATTCACCTTGAACCTGCTCTTGATCACATGAGAGTAAGATACCGTATTGATGGAGAACTTGCCGAGGTAATGGTTGTTCCAAGATATGCTCAAGATGCACTTGTAACGAGATTAAAAATAATGTGTGATATGCGGATAGATGAAAGGCGACAGCCTCAGGATGGAAGGATAGACTTTACGAAATATAACCCACTGAGCACGATAGACCTCCGTGTTTCGACAGTACCAACGCCTAATGGAGAAGATGTGGTCATGAGGATACTCGATAAAAAGAGCTCTATTCTTTCACTGGATATGCTTGGCTTTAACGAGCACAATATGAAATTGTACAAAGAAGCTATCAATGCGCCCTATGGTATTATGCTTCACGTTGGACCTACAGGGAGTGGAAAGACAACGGCCCTTTATGCTGCTCTGAAGTCCCTTGATACCCCTGATGTGAAAATTGTTACAGCAGAAGATCCTGTTGAATATACACTCGGAGGTCAGATCATACAAAGCAACATTAATCCTGTTGCAGGATATACCTTTGCAAAGGCAATCAGGGCATTCATGAGACATGATCCAGATATTATTCTCATTGGAGAGATTAGAGATCTGGAGACTGCAAAAACTGCTGTTGAGGCATCTCTTACCGGACATCTTGTCTTCTCCACCCTTCACACAAATGATGCTGTTGGAACAGTGACGAGGCTTACAGAGATGGGCATAGAACCCTACCTTGTTGCAGACTCCTTACTTCTGGTATGTGCACAAAGGCTTTTGAGGCGGATATGCCCTAAGTGCAACAAATCTTATATCGTGACGAATGAAGAAATAGAGTTAGCAAAAGGTGACATAAAAACCGGGACTCCCCTTTATAAGGGTGAAGGGTGTAGTGCCTGTGAAGGATCAGGGTATAAGGGAAGAATAGGGATATACGAGATCCTTTCGATGAACAGAAGGTTGAGAAATCTCCTGATAAAGAGTGCGGGTACCGATGAATTAAGGAAGGTAGCCATAGAGTCAGGCATGAAGACATTACGACAGGATGCTATAGAAAAGGCTTTAATCGGTGTTACAACCATTGAAGAGGTTCTTTCAACCACCCTTGCAGAGCAATAAGCTGAAAATAAAGTGAATTAAAATCTCACCACAGAGGTCACAGAGGATGAATAAAAATTAAATTTCAAAATACTAAACAATACCAGGATTTAAAAAGTTCATATCTCAAAGTTCAAATGTTTCGGCATTAGAATTTATTTAGGATTTCGATATTAGGATTTAATAATTTCTCTGTGTTCTCTGTGGCTAATTTAAGTATTTTATTCAGGAGGAAACGATGAACGAGGTATTAAGGTGCATAATCGGCTATACAAACACTTTCCCTGAACCCCCTCCAAAGAAAGAACCAGTAATAAAGTGGATATAACTATCTGAGTATAAGGAGATAGGGAAAATGAAAAAATACCAAATCCTATATCCACATGATTTCAACTAAATGTTCAACTTTTTTAAATTCTGGATCACCGGTTACTATAATAGCCCTATATTTTATGGCCGAGGCGAGGGCGAAGCAGTCAGCATATGAGATACTATACTGGGCTTTGTATTCTGCAGCCTGGAATATCAAGTTGTTGGAGACGGGCAAAATAGTAAAGTTTAACCTTTCGATATTAGCGAGAACCTCAATCTTTTTTTGATCACCGAATTCCCTTTTTGTTGAATAGATAATCTCGCCAAGATTAATTGCATTTATGTATTTCGTTGCCCCTGCCTTTTTTATCTCTTCAATGAGATGAACAATTTTTTCGTAACCTTTTTCCTTCTGAAAGAACTTTAAAAGGGTGTAGCTGTCAAAAATAAACGGTCCCTTAGGCATTATCTGAACTCTCTCCTCCGTTCTTTAAGGAGTTTTTCTGACAGAGAAGGCTTAGGGGGTAAAAGACCACAGGCTGCCTTAACAGGGTCTTCAACAGGAGGGATAAGATAGATTATACCTCCATATTCCATAAGCTGGATATCGGTCCCTGGCTCTATGTTGTATCTTTTTCTTATCTCAGCAGGAATGACAATCTGCCCCTTAGACAAAGTTTTAACAATAGCCATAAAAATTTAACCTCCGTAAAAATTGTTATACAATTAGTATAATCGTATAACAATTAGAAACAATTGTCAATTCCCACTGTATCACAAAATTTCGTCGGCTTGACAAAATCGCCCTTTTCAAATATATTTTTGTCTGGATTAAAAGACCGAGTTATTTTTTATTTCAAGTAACCCCTGGGGGAAAATCATGAGGTAGCGTTAATTAGTGTCTATTTATAAATTCGCAGTTTGTCATTGTCCGGCTTGACCGGATAATCCAGAACATATTGAAAACACTGGATTCCCCGATCAAGTCGGGGAATGACAGATTACGTAAAGCATACTTTATGGACAGATTCTAATTAACAAAAGAAATTTCCTTGATCCCGGGATATTTTTCCGGAGGATATAGAAGTATATTCGCAAAGTCCTGGTCACGGGTAATAACGATCCTGTTTTCAGTTAATGCTAATGAAGCAATATTAGAATCAGGTGAAGCTGGCGGTAAAATATCTCTGACATCTACGACATTATGTCCAAGGGCTTCGATAACTGCTTTTGTTGAACGGGGTATATTAGCATCAATCAGAAAATTCAAAAGGTTATTATCCTTATTTAAGGATTACTTCTTCTTCCTGAGCAAGAACAGAGGCATAATAAATACATGCTCTGATGTCTTCATCAGTAACTGGAGGATATTCTGCCTTAATCTCCTCATAGGTCATTCCTGCGGCAAGAGAATCAAGAATGACAAAAACAGGGATACGCGTTCCCTTAATACAGGGTTTCCCGTGACAAACAGCAGGGTCTATAGAGATTCTCTCAAGAAACATATTTTAT
>JAGUWT010000166.1 GCA_020062205.1 Thermodesulfovibrionales bacterium | reverse complement strand
TTTTAAAACCACAGAGAACACAGAGAGAGACTTGAAATTTTTTAAAACCCACATAATTCCTTGTATTTCTCTTATATTTATCAGTGCCTTTCTCTGTGTCCTATGTGGTGAATCGCCTTTTTTAGGTATCAATAATCTGTAAGTTCTTTTGTTGTATAATATAATCAAGTATTTAATTGCCAAGATATGAGCAACCAATCAATCCCCCAACCAGGAGTCTTACCAAAAAAACCCAGGCTTAGTATATGCATGATTGTACTCGATGAAGAAAATATGCTTCCCCGTTGTCTAAAAAGTGTGCAAGATGTTGCTGATGAGCTGATTGTGGTAGATACAGGCTCCAAGGACAACACCATATCCATTGCTGAGGATTTTGATGCCAAAGTCTATCATTTTAAATGGTGTGATGATTTTGCAGCAGCTCGGAACGAATCTCTCAAACATGCCACTGGTGACTGGATATTGCAAATAGATGCAGATGAAGAGTTGTTATCAAGCTCAATACTACCCTTAAGGAAAGCAATACTAAATCCATGGTGTCTTATATACATTATAACTTGCGATAACGGCGCTGCCAGCGGTTCAGAACGATTCGTCGAGGTTGGCCGTTTGTTTAGAAATCATCCTTTAGTTCGATACTCCAGGCCATATCATGAGACGGTTAGCTCTATCGCATATAAATTGATATCTCAAAAACCCGGATGGCAATTGCTACATGAGCCAAGGATCGTAATTCGCCATTATGGCTATGAATTTTCCGAAATTGAAAGTCGGAAAAAGTATGAAAGAGGACTACGTATTATGGAATCCTACGTAAAGGAGAATCGAGGTGATGTCTATATGTTAACCAAGTTAGGAGAAACTTACAACTGTGTAGGGCGATACGACGAAGCTATCGTTAAGTTTAAGGAAGCCATTGCTATCAATCCTAATCTTGCTGATACCCGTAAGGATCTCGGGCTTGCCTATTTTGAGAAAGGGATGTTCGACGAAGCTGTCGTTGAGTTTAAGGAAGCCATTGCTATCAATCCTAATCTTGCTGATTCCCATAATAATCTCGGGATGGCTTGCTACGCCAAAGGTTTGTTAGATAAAGCCATCTCTGAATACATAGAAGCCATAGCCATCGAACCCGATTTTGCTGAAGCACACTATAACCTTGGAGTAGCCTATGGCGCCAGAAGGGACATTGTGGATGAAGAAATCTCCGAGTATAAGAAGGCCCTGGCAATCAATCCCAACCTTGGAGAGGCCCATAGCAATCTGGGGGGAGCTTATGCGGACAAGGGTATGCTAAATGAAGCTATTGTTGAATATACGAAGGCTCTGGCCATTAATCCTAAACTTGCTCATACCCATTTTTGCTTGGCAATCACCTACTACGCGAAAAAGATGTATAAGCTGGCTATACAGCATTGCGATGAAGCAGAAAAACTTGGATGCGAGGTTCCTCCCTGGTTTTTACTAAAATTAAAGGATCATAGATAAATAACAAACCCGAATAAAAAACAGATCTTGGGGTCTCACAATATGCTTTGTATCCCCCGTGACCGATTAATGTTTTACGACAACTTCATGCGGCATTCCTCAAGCAGGTTTTTGGTTTCATTGTCGGCATTATTGGTTTCTAATGCTGCTTCGAGCAGAGATTTGGCATATTTGTACCTTTCAAGTGAGATTAAATCCTTTGCACAGTCAGAAAAATATTCCGTGTAACTTATATTCATATTCCTGAGTGTGTTGACAATCTTCAGCCCCTTCTCTTTCTCTCCAGAACAGAAGTAAGCGATTGCAAGTGTTAATAAAATACGGGGATTTGAAGGATCGTTCATCAGGATTTTCTCAAGAAGAGGTATGGTTATCTCTGCATCACCTGTATAAATCTCACAGGGTGCATATAAAATAATTGCGTCTTTATAATCAGGATCAAGCTCTACTGCTTTCTTTAATGAAATGCGGGCATCCTCATATTTGCCTAAATGAAAGCAGCAGTGTCCTACCCCAAAGTGGGCCTTTGCAAATCTCGGGTCTATACGGGCTGCTTTTTCAAAGTACTCCAGAGCCTCTTCATGTAATCCGAGTTCCAATGCCTGGATAGCAAGTTCACTTAAGGCTAAGACATCGTTTCCCCCGTCTTCAGCAAGTTTCTTCTTTCCTAATTCATAGTATTCTTTACCTTTTTGCGATAATTTCCCCGTATCAAGTTTCCCGTAATGATGTATTGGTATGTCGCATTGCTCAATTGGTAATCCATACCGTACCAAAGAATAATCAACCATTTCATGAATAGGTTTTTCAAATCGAATTCTTTCATCTTTCTGGAAAAGTCTTACTTTTTTGCTCGGAAACCAGCCTGTACCAGCTTCTTCATTTAAGTATTGCCCTTCATTACCAACCCAGCCAACTGAATTTATTGGGGTCACATAATTTCTTGTTGTAATACGATATGCAACTATCCTGTCGCCAGATTTCTTTACCAATTTTTTAACTGAATCGAAATCAGAAGGGGCGATTACCTCATCGGCATCAAGGGTCAGTATCCATTTGCCTGAGGCTTTTTCAATAGAGAAGTTTCTTGCATCTGAAAAATTGTTGTTCCACGGAAAATCAAATACTTTTGCTCCAAATGCCCTTGCCAGGTCTTTTGTTTTATCAGTAGAGCCTGTGTCAACCACTATCATCTCATCAACAAGAGGCTTAATTTCTTTAAGACATGACCCGATATTGTCCTTTTCATTTTTTACTATCATACAGAGGGAAAGAGTATCTTTTGAGGATGTATCAACCTCCCGTGCCCCGACCTTCGCTCTCAGCTTGATGGCAAGAAAGAGGGCTTTGTTATCCGCACCTGGCCAGGTAATCAGCTCTTCTGCGAGATTGAGGGCATCTTCATACTTTTTATTCTTGTTGAGGGTATCAATGAGCATATATTTCAGTCTCTTGTTCGATGGATAGAGGGCCACTGCATCCCTTAAAACTGCCTCAGCCCTCTCAGACCTATCAAGGGAATTTACTGCGAAATTGTAATTATCTATTATGTCTTTTGTTGTAGGAGACAGGACAAATGCCTTCTCAAAGAGGTTGAACGCATCCTCTCTTGATTGAATATTATCACCCCCAATATCAGTGAACCACTTTAAGGCACCAAGATTTGTATATGCTTCACCGAATCCCCTGTCATGTTCAAGGGCTTTCTTAAAGAACTCTTCTGCATCAGAATGTCTTTCCTTCCTGGAGGCGATAAGACCTTTCAGATTCCATGCCTTTGCTGAAGAGTTGTTTAATGCAAGTGCCTCATCTGCATATCTTTCAGCCTCTTCATAGTGTCGTTTCCCCTCTTTGCAATATCCAATGAGCTCAAGCCACCTGAAGTTATCGCTGCATGGCTCGCCGGACATGAATTTTTCTTTAGACATGTTCTCAAGAATATAGATAACATCATCATATTTGTTGTTCTCAATCAGTAGTTCCGAAAGGCTATAAAGTATCCGTTCATTAACGGGAAATCGTTCCAATCCCTCAAGAAGAACCTCCACAGCATCACCAATCTGCCCTTTCTGGCTTAATTCATCAGCAAGATCAATTGAATTAATGATGAGTAATTTTTGACCAGTGATACTTTTTTCATCCACATCATTCCATTTATTCGTGAATTTCCTTTTATCCAGAAAAAGTATCTTATTCTTTCCTGCATTTTGTTTTTCCTCTTCGAAGTGATGTACAAACACATCCACTGCAATGAAGTTTTTATATCCCTCTATGACAGATCTAATGGAGTAATCGTCATCTGCAAATTCATAAGTCTGAAAACTTTCATCAAAAAGCCCAATCTTTTCAATTAATTCCTGTTTGAATAACATACAGATACCTTCTATTTTCCTCGAAGGGACGCGACGGTATCTGTTCCTTTCCCTGAGTGCCTTCGCAAACTGGTTGAGATAATCCAGAGAGGTGTAATCTGCCTTTGCAATCCTCTGAGGCCCTTCTACATTCACTGTCATTGGACCGACAATGCCTATGTCGTTTGAACTATTCAGACATTCAAGCATACCGGAGAGCCAGTCTTCAGTAACCACAACATCGTCGGTCAGGATTAAGATATATTCACCTGATGCGGCTTTTATGCCCCGATTACATGCAGAGGAAAATCCACATTTACCCTTGCCCTCATTACTAAAAATCCCCCCTTGCCCCCCTTTGCTAAAGGGGGGTGGGGGGGGATTTTCAATAATCCTATAATTCTTATTTTTCTTAACAAGTTTCTTCAACAACTTTAGAGGAGCATGAGCTTTATCAACAGGCACAAATATAACCTCATGGGGTTCTGGCGTACACTTCCTGATACTTTTTACACATTTTCTTGTGAGTTCCTGATTGTTGGAGAAGGGAATGATAATAGAAACCAGACCCTTTATCATTTCCTTAACCTTAACCTCATCCTTAACCTTAATCCCCTCCTGCTTACTAATATCTTCCCACCATTGATTTTTCACATCAACAGTATGATCTGCTGATATATCAGGGAGTGGAGAGTAGAGACTAACTCCAGATGGAACTTTTGAAGGCAAAATATACCCTTTCCCATATGGGGTATCTTTAGGTACGTCCCATTTTGACTTAAATAATTCCCAGTTCCTGAAGAGGCTTTCCTTGTAATCTATTCCTGCACCTCTGAAAGTCTGACTGCCTGTATGGTGAATAAAGACATCCTGTGCAATCCTTGATTTGTATCCTGCTAATTCAGCCCTAATGCAGAAGTCGTCGTCTTCGAAATTACCGCTGCCAAATTGCTCATCAAGTCCTCCAATTCTATTTATAATATCTCTCTTTGTAAGCAGACAGAATCCAACTACACGATAAATAGGAAAGCTCTGTTTGTCATGCAGAGCAGACCATTGCTGGGCAAACCCATCAAGTTCATCAAGATTTTTATATCCAATCTCAGAGACTAATTGTGGACCTGACACATAATTTGACATAGGTCCAACAATACCAGTTTCAGGATGGCGTTTAAAAACATCAAGAATCCTGCCAAACCATCCCTTTGTGACAATGGTGTCATTATTCAAAAGTAGAATATATTCCCCCTGTGCTATTGAAATCCCCTGATTATTTCCAGCAGCAAAACCACGATTCACTGAATTGGAAATAACTCGTAAGTTAGGGCAGGTCTTTAGAAGTTCCCTCAGGCGTATTTTTGTCTCATCAGTAGATCCATTATCAACTACAATAATTTCATGTGGTTCTGGAGTACATTGAGCAATACTATTCAAACATAGTTCTGTATGTTTCAACTGATTGTGTGTGAGAATGATGATTGATGTGAGCCTCGGGATTATCTCTCCTTTCATTTTGTCTATAAAATATCGTTTTTTCAGTACAGGGGGCAATGCGTTGTAGGGTTGTTCAACAGCACGCTGGTAACAATGCGGATGGGTGGGATGGAGGTTTGACAGAGAATGATCAGAATCCCACTTCTTCCAGACATTTTCAAACCAACCAGGTTGAATCTCATGGGCATGGCTGAAGGTCGTAATTTTCTTTAATACCTCTTCGTCACTACGAGCGTAGCTCATGTGATGGCATATTCCAATCTCTGGAGGAATTAAGGCTGAATTTGTGCAATCTATTGCTCTATTTAGTTTGAAATATGAATTTCCGACTTTTAAAAAAATTGGTGGTGTTAAAGGTTCACGTGGATCAATACGATATTTATAACTCTTCCAGTATGTATCCATAGCAATATGCCAGCAATCAATTTCTGGATTGCTTAATACAAGATTTTTCATCCTCTTTAATTCGACAGGGTCATAGATTTCATCAGCATCAATGACAAAGCAGTAAGTAAAGCCATTTTCTTTCAAAATATCAAGCCCGGCGTTTCTCTGTTCAGTTTCGTTTGTCAAAGTTCCCTTTATTACTTTAATTCTATTCTGGATATCAGGGAACTTCTTTATAATTTCAAAAGTGCTGCTGTTATCAGTGGGTTCGCCATACCATGGCTTCTCGCCTATCAGAAAATACACAGCGTCTACCTCGTCATAGATAGATTCGATTGATTCTTTCAGCCATGTAACATCATCATAAACACAATAGACCGCTGCAAAGGTAGGTTTCGTGGACTTAAATCGTGCATTCTTCGGCGTGAAGAAGTCAATCTCCCAGAGCTCCATGGGATGAGGCACATTCCCTTTCCCATAATATGCCTCAAGTTTCGCATATAGTTTCTGCGTACTATCCTCAGCAGGCAGAGGCTCTTTCAGGGATTTAAAGCTTACCTGTCCTTCGTGATAAATAAAGGTATCTGTAGTGATGATGAGTTTGTAATCATTTATACGCAATCTCCATGAGAGTTCAAGGCCATCATTGCCGAGAAACAGATCTTCATCAAGGAGACCCACCTTATCAAGTACCTTACGGGGCAGAGCCATACAAAATCCCATTAATAGTTTAGTCTCTAAGCCCTGGCCAGCATTCCAATAATATATTTTCTCGCTGAGTTCATATATTGGGGTCTCTTTTTCAATAGGCCCCTTTAAATATAACTCGAACTTTTGCTGTGCAGCAGCCCAGTTGGATATCGGACCAACAGCTCCCACATCCGGCTTGAAATGAGCAAGCATTCTGTCAGCCCACATTGGTGTGACAATAGTATCCGGGTTAAGAAGAATTATATATTCTCCTTTTGAAGCACGAATTCCCTGGTTACATGCATATGAAAAGCCCTTGTTTTCATCATTTAAGATTGTGATGATTTGATCTTTATACTCCTCTAAAATAGCACGAGTCTCATCAGAAGAAGCATTGTCCACAACGTTTACCTCTGCACCAGGACTGCTCAGTAAGACACTGTCAAGACATGCCCGAAGTGTAGAGGCTGAATTATAGGTGACGATAATAACACTTATTGACCCTCTCCTTCCTGAAAATTCAGGAGTCTTTTTCTGAGGAAGAATAGAGGGTAGGGGTTCAATAAATCCAGGAATGATACCCTCTCTGTGAGATATGGCAAGGACTTCAGGATCCTTTTCCATCACTCCCTTTGCCCAAGCAATCTGTACCTGACTGTAAAGGTTTGGATGATTGAGGATAATTTGTGCCTTCAGTTCTGCATCATGTTCAACTGCCGTTGTTATCATACTTGTCTCTTTGATTCTGTAATAAAATAGATGTTCTGGCAAATGCTTCCAGAGAAAACCCTTTTCAATGGCGCCAGCCCAGAAATCCCAGTCTTCATATCCCCAGATCATATTGGTATTGTATCCGCCAACTGCTTCCCAAACTTCACGACGATAAAGTGAACTTGAAACTTCTAAAGGATAACCAAAATCATATTCTGCAATTGTCCAGTTGTATTTGAAAATCCCGGTACCTATAGATTTCAAATCA
>JAGUWT010000047.1 GCA_020062205.1 Thermodesulfovibrionales bacterium | reverse complement strand
GCGCGGGAGAATCAACCAGATATTTGAGCAATGAGAGTAATTCCGGGGCTTTTTTAACCCCTGTCTTTTGTGCCTCCTCTTCAACAATCTCGCCTATGAGACCACTGCCAGGATGAGTGACTAAGCTTTTAATCGCTGCCTCCATCTGCCAGGCTGGAACAACAACCGGTTGCACCTTCCTTCCGATTGAAAATTCGATATCCCTGAGTGCCATTATATCACGCGGATTTACCATTGCGAGGGTTATTGAATCACCCGAAAGACTGAGGGGAAGAATCTTCATGGTCTTAATCTTTTCGATTGGCAGGAGTTTCAGTATCTCTGGTGAAACGTCAAGTTTAAAGAGATTAGCTGAGGGGACACCAAGCTGTTTACTGAGAAAGTTCAGCATGTCATCGGTGGTAATAAATCCCATCTCTACAAGGATGGAGCCAATCTGTCCACCTACCTGAGCCTGCCTCCTCAAGGCCGCTTTGAGCTGGTTTGAATCAATCAGGCCATACTCAACGAGAAGCTCACCGAGTTGTTGTTTCTTTTTGACCTGAATCTGCTCCATGGGATTTTTTACCACATCTTACAATTTAAGTCAACAAAAACCTACTTTCCCCTTACAGTTTGACACATTATACAAAATATATTTATACTTCTTGTATGCTAAAAATAGCTGTGATTGATGGTCAGGGTGGTGGAATTGGGAGTCTGATTGTCAAGAGGTTACGTGAGGAATTCGGTGATGGAATCGAGATCCTTGCGCTTGGAACAAATGCCACTGCAACATCAGCTATGATGAAATCAAGGGCCAATAAAGGCGCTACAGGGGAAAATGCTATTGTCTGGAATGTACAGAGGGTGAATCTTATCATTGGACCTCTCAGCATCATTCTTGCTCACGCAATGCTCGGAGAACTTACACCAAAGATGGCAGAGGCAATTGCATCGTCTGATACAAAAAAACTTCTTCTGCCATTGAACCAGGAGGGTATAGATGTTATTGGAGTAGAAAAAGAACCTCTCCCGCATATCATAGAAAAGGTTGTAGAGGCTGTGAAGCATGAGGTAAGAAAGGAGAAATAATATGTGTGAAGCGAATGCATATATTTACAGGGATGGGAAGGAAGATCTCTACTTAGAAAATGTTGATATTATGAGGCCTGAGGGGGGAAAGATTTATCTCAGAAGTCTCTTCGGAGAACAAAAGATCTTCGAGGGAGAGATAAAAGAGATATCTCTCTTAAATCATAAGATTGTTCTGCAAAAGAAGTAGAAGCGAGGACTTATTTTCTCAATCTTTCTTCTGAGAGATGCAGATGGTCTGTTTCTACTTCAACTAATGCCTCAAATATCTGTCTTATTCTCTCATTCGCAGATTCCGAAGCTGCCTTTTTGTAAAAGTCAATCGCCCGTGTCTCACGTGCATGGGAGTCTTCTAAATTTTCCTTATTGCTCGTATGACAAGATTCATTCCCTTTCGGGACACTGTCAAGCCGTAATATCTTCCTCCAGACAGTCGCATGTTCTGCCTCGATCTTTCCCAATGCTTTAAACAATAACTTCCCTTCAGCATCATCTGTTTTTTCCGCAGCACAGAAATAAAATGCAGAATTACTCACCTCTACCTGCAATGCATACTCGGCATTCGCCTTATCCTTCTCATTCAGTTCAACAAGAAAATTAACCTTAGCCTCTTGTGCCTCTTTTATATACTTTTTATGTGCTCCGCAGAAGGGGCAGTTGTCCGGTGGATTGTCTCCAATATAAGGATCTCCACAAATCTCGCATCTCCATAATCTTACCATCGTATGCCTCCTTTAGCCTGTTACTAATACAAAAATATGAAATGCTTAGATAAACTCTTCTATAATAATAACAGATATTTCTTTCTCTGATTTTGCCCCTTGAATAAGCTCGGCAATTACGACCTTAGGGACATAGACATCAGAAAAAGTTAAAATTTCATCCACTCTTTGGGAGACGTTATCATCTCTGTTTTTGAAATAATCTATCCAGACGGAAGTATCTATTAATACCTTTAATACCTTATCACCTTTCACGATGTCTTATTTCATCGGCTGTCATATCAAACTCCAGTCTGCCTTTCATTGATTTTATCCTTTCAATCTTCTTTTTTCTCAGATACTCATCAATAGCAATCCGCACAGCCGATACCTTGCTTTTACTCTTTGTCTCCTTCAGGAGTATATCTAATTTGTCCTTCTCTATTGTTACAGTTGCACGCATGTATCTCTCCTTATTGTGAATTATTTATGAACAACTATATCATATTTTTCTGCTGCTACCTTAAGGTCATTCAGGAAAGTTCTTGTAAGGTCCTGCATCCTCTGCTTAGGCATGAGAAAGCCGGAATTTCTGACAAGGAATCCGGTCAATGTCTCTTTGCTTGTGACCAGAACACCGCTTTCAGTGTTTTGAAAGGTAAAGAGATGTTTCGCTGAGAGCCCTTTTTTCTTTGCAAACCAAACAATACGTTTATACGGTATCACTATCCTGACCTTTATCTTTACATTGATTGGGAATAAAAAAGGGCGGAAATTGCATATAAGTTCGCTCCCCGGAGAAATGCACATGTCGTCACAATATACATTATCCATAACCGTATTCCAGTCTTTCCATCTGGTGAGGTTAGTGAAGGTATCCCAGACCTTCTCCGGATTTGCATTAATAAATACGTCCTCTTCGATTACCATTCTTTATTGAAGATAGAATAATGTAACTGCTCACCTTAATTATAATTAAGGTTATCCTTTTTATGGAAGCCTGCAATTTCTTAAGACAACAATGTAACCAGAAAGTGTATAACAGGATTGATATAGGAATTCGTTAGAATTACAATATTGCTACCCTATTTAATTTATAAATCCTTAATTATAGATTTTTGGAGAAGCATGGAAAAGATTAAAATTGGAATAAGTTCCTGTCTCTTAGGGGAGAAGGTCCGTTATGACGGAGGCCACAAATGGGACCGATACATAACAGACACCCTCGGGCAATTTTTCGAATGGGTGACTGTATGTCCGGAGGTCGAATATGGCCTTCCTGTTCCAAGAGAGGCAATGCGTCTCATTGGCACCCCGGATTCCCCCCGTCTTGTAACTGTTCGAACAGGAATTGACCATACCAGAGGGATGTTGGAATGGGTGGCGAAGAAATTTAAAGAGCTTGAAAACGAAAACCTCTGTGGTTTCATCTTCAAGAGCAGATCACCCAGTTCAGGAATAAGTGGGGTAAAAGTCTATACCTCATCAGGCATGCCAGGCAAAAAAGGAGCTGGTATTTTTGGAGGAGCCTTTACACGCCATTTTCCCATTATCCCTGTCATAGATGATGGGAGACTTCATGATCCGAGCTTGAGAGAGAACTTTATCGAGGGGGTCTTTGTTTATAGACGATGGAAGGAATTTTTAAAAAAAGGTGGATCTGTTCGGGATTTAATATCCTTTCACACAGAACATAAGCTGATTATCCTCTCTCACAGTCCAAAACATTTCAGTGCTCTTGGTCAACTAATTGCCGCTGCAAAGAAATATAAATTAGATGACCTCCTTTCAGAATATATACGTCTATTGATGGAAGACCTCGGTCTGATTGCTACCTTGAAAAAAAATACAAATGTTCTGTTGCATATCATGGGTTATTTTAAAAAGCACCTATCGTCCGATGATAAACAGGAATTGCTTGAAGTGATCGAGCTTTATCACAAAGGATATGTCCCTCTCATTGTTCCCATAACCCTCATCAAACATTATGTCCGTACATTCGATGCTCTCTATTTAAAGAGACAATATTATTTAAATCCACATCCAATAGAACTGATGCTGAGAAACCATGTATAAATTAGGAGAATGAACATGTGTGTCAGATGAATTCCCTTCATACTACTAAAAATGTTAGAGTAAAATAATATCATTTTGTACAACATCCCTATTACAAGGAGTACCGAGAATATACCATGAAGCATAAATGGCTAAAGGCTTTGATACTGTTTTCAATCATTCTCTCTCTCATCGGGATATGTCTTCAGACGAACATTCATGCTGAGATTCCAAAGGTATTTCAGGTACATGAAGGGAAAGTTATCCACCATGAACAACTGATCAAAGACCTGAAGAAAACAAACCTTGTTTTTGTGGGTGAAATCCATGACAGGGAATCTCATCACCAATTACAGCTCGATGTTATCAAGGCATTACACACCTTAAACATTCCTATTGCTATTGGATTTGAGATGTTTAAAGCCGAAAGCCAGCATGATCTTGACAAGTGGGTAGCAGGCTTGCTCCCGTTGGAGAATTTTACAGATGTGTATTATAAGAATTGGAGCTTACCATGGCCACTGTACAAAGATATTCTGCTTTACGCAAGGGACAATAAAATCCCTGTCATAGGACTGAATATACCTCCAGAAATTTCAAAAAAGGTAGCCAGCTCTGGATTTCCCTCGCTCACAAAGGAAGAACTCGAAAAATTGCCTCCAGAGACTGGTTGTGCTGTAGATGAGAAATACATGAGATTTATACGAAGGGCATATTCAATGCATAGGCACGGGAACAAACAATTTCTCCATTTTTGTGAAGCTCAACTCCTCTGGGACCAGGTAATGGCAAGAAATCTTGCTGCATTTCTGAAAAAGAACCCGGATAAAATTATTGTTGTCATAACAGGCAATGGACATGCATGGAAAAGGGGAATCCCCGAACAGATACGAGCTCTTTCAGGTGGAATCCGTTATAAGGTGATACTTCCAGAGATACCCGGTTACATCGACCCACAAAATATCACCATCGAAGACGCCGATTATATTTTGTCAGGTTGGAGATAGAGAAGAGCTATGGGTTGAGTTGACAAAGGTCATTTTTGTTTTTAATATAATGATATAGATACGGCAAACGGTTACCGTTGAATAGCGTCTCATGTCATGGGTTGTTACAATGATGTGGACGCTTTTTTTACCTGAAAATATATTAAGACTTTGAGGTAACGAGCATGTGCAGACTTGCTGCAATAACATCCAATACATACTTCTCTCCGATGGAAAATATCCTTGCCCTTGAAACGATGAAGGAAGGTCATGATGGTTCTGGACTTGGGCTTACACTGAAAGACATTGGTGGTAACTTTGCGGAATTAAAAGGGTATCCCATTCTTTCAGGAATCTGTTCCAAAAAGGGAGCCAAAACACTTGACGACTTCATGGACAAAGCAGGTTTTAAACTGAAAGAGATATGGGCACCAAAGATAAAACCCGTGAAGGGCATAACACAACGTGATCATTACTTTGCAAGGGTTTATGACTATCCTACATCGTATAAGAATAAACTTATGCGGGAAAAGGAAGACTTCCTGATGAATATTCGGCTAACCCTGAGAAAAATTGGTGAGCCCGATGAGTCAATATTTGCTTTTTCATTCTATCCTGATGTTATAACCCTGAAAGAGGTTGGAGACCCGCTTCAGTTAGCTGAATTTTTTGGTCTTGACAGGGAAAATATAAAGGCAAAGATCATATTTGCACAAGGCAGACAAAACACAAACTATGCAATCTATCTGTATGCATGCCATCCTTTTTTCATTCAGGGATACTGCTCTATGACAAATGGAGAAAATACAGCATTTGTCCCTATTCGAGAATTTTTAATGAGCAGGGGATTCCCTGGGTATATTGGCTATAACAGCGACAGTGAGGTATTTACACATATCCTTCATTACACGGTACGTCAATTAGGGTTCCCTGTTACATATTATAAAGATGTCATTACGCCACTGAAGGAATCAGAGATCGAACAAAGGGAAGATAGAGAGGCGTTGAAGTTAATCAAACAGTCATTAAGACCCCTGTGTATAGATGGACCAAATGCAGTCATTGGATTTACACCTGACGGGAGTTGTTTTATGGTTCATGATGCAAAAAAACTGAGACCCGGTGTTGTTGGCGGAGTAAAGGGCAAATTTGCATTGATGTCTGAGGAATGTGGACTTGACAGCGCTATCCCAAAAAGGGACAAATCAAAGGATCTATTCCCTATGAAATATGACATGGTAATCGTTACACCTCATGCAGAGGAGGTAAAGGTATGGAACCAGCTACAAAATTAGACCATAATCATCAACTCTCATTAAAAGAGTTGCCATATATAGTCCGCTGGAAGGATCACAGGTGCACGCACT